>DATJXK010000144.1:0-14562 GCA_035500235.1 Pseudomonadales bacterium
TCGTAGGCATGGGCGATGCGCAAAAGCGTCTCTTCGCCAAACGGTTTGCCGAGCAATTGCAGGCCAATGGGCAGTTTCGGATTTTGGGTAAAACCGCACGGCACACTGATGCCGCAAATGCCCGCGAGGTTGCAGGAAATCGTGAAGATGTCCGAAAGATACATTTGCAGCGGGTCATCGGATTTCGCGCCGATCTTAAAAGCTGCTGTAGGAGTGGTGGGCGTAACGATTGCGTCTACTTTTTCGAAAGCATTAAGAAAATCCTGGCGGATCAGCGTGCGGACTTTTTGGGCGCGCAAATAATACGCGTCGTAATAGCCGCTGCTCAAAACGTAGGTGCCTAAAATCACGCGGCGTTTCACTTCCGCGCCAAATCCCGCGCCGCGGGTATTGCTGTAAAGTCCCCAGAAATCGCTGCCGTCCACGCGGGCGCCGTAGCGGACGCCGTCGAAGCGGGCGAGATTGGCCGAGGCTTCGGCCGTGGCAATAATGTAATAGGTGGCCACGGCGTAATCCGTGTGGGGCAGGGAAATTTCAACAATTTCAGCGCCGAGGTCCTGGAATTTTTTTACCGCGGCATCGATGGCCGACTTCACTTCCGGGTCCAGTCCGCCAATGGTGTATTCTTTCGGCAAACCGAGTTTCAAGCCGCGAATATTTCCATTGAGGGCTTTATTATAATCCGGAACTGGCCGTGGTACGCTGGTGGAATCACGCGGGTCGAGCCCGCTTAAAACACCGAGCAGGGTGGCGGAGTCGGAAACATTTTTGGTGAAAGGTCCTACCTGGTCGAGAGAGCTGGCGAATGCCACGAGGCCATAGCGCGAAACGCGGCCATAGGTGGGTTTGAGTCCTACGACTCCGCAAAGCGCCGCAGGCTGGCGAATGGAGCCGCCGGTATCCGTGCCGAGTGAAGCAATCGTTTCGTCTGCCGCAACGGACGCCGCCGAGCCGCCGGATGAGCCTCCGGGAATTCGTTCGAGGTCCCACGGGTTGCGGGTGACACCGAATGCCGAATTTTCAGTTGAACTGCCCATGGCAAATTCGTCCATATTGCACCGGCCAAAAACAATCGCGCCTGCCGCCCTGAGTTTTTCTATCACCGTAGCGTCATAAGGCGAAACGAACCTTCCGAGAATCTTTGACGCGCAGTTAAGCGGCTGGTTTTTTACGGCCAGTACGTCTTTGATAGCAATTGGGATACCAAGCAGCGACTTTTGCTGATGCGTCGTGCCGGCGGCGATTTCCTTATCCACCGCATCGGCTTGCGCGAGAGCATTTTGGGCGTCATAACTGATAAATGCATGGATTTTCCCGTCTACCCGGCCGATCTGGTCGAGGCAGGCCTGCATGATTTCATGTGCGGAAACTTCCCGTTGGGCGAGTTTGGCCGCAAGGGTGGAAATAGTGAGTTTGTTTAATGACATGACAGCCGGTGTCTAAAAATTATTCGACAATCTTCGGCACGATGAAAAGGCCGCTGGCTTTGGCCGGGGCATTTTTCAGCGCTTCGTCCTGGCTCAGGCAATTGCCAGTGGCATCCGGACGGGTGACATTGACCAGCGGGACGGCATGGGCGGTAGGCTCGACATGGGAAACGTCCAGTTCCCGCAATTTTTCGATATAGCTGAGGACATTGCCCAGTTGCGCGTTGAGTTTGGTTTCCTCTTCGGGCGTGAGGGCGATGCGCGCCAGGTGCGCGACGTATTTGATGTTGAAATCGGACGAAGCCATTATTCCTCGTCAAATTTTCGTTGGACGAGCGATTCGAGCTCGGCGATAGCCTGGACGGCGTCCGCGCCGCGGACATGGAGAGTCACTTTGCTGCCGGGACCGGCGGCGAGCATCATCAGGCCCATGATGCTTTTGCCGTTGATTTTCTCGCCGTCTTTTTCCACGAAAATTTCGCACGTGAAACGGTTGGCCGTCTTGACGAAAAGCGCCGCCGGCCGGGCATGGATGCCCAGCTTATTGGAAATCGTGAGTTCTTTGACCAAAAACTCGCTGTTAGGTAATTTCTTAGCGCTCATCGGCTATGCTAAAGCTAAACAACCGCCCGTCCCAAGCCAAGACATTTTAGGCTGGCTTGGGAACTTCACCGCCAGCCATGTGCGCGATGAGTTTTTCATTTAGTTCCTGCGCGGCATTGTAACCGGACAACTTCAATTTCGTTTGAAACGCGGCGACTTCAATTAATCGCGCCAAATCACGGCCCGGACGCACGGGGATCACCATGTGTGGAATGTCCACGCCGAGGACTTTGACAAATTCCTGCTCCATCCCGAGGCGGTCTACATTCGCGACGTCTTCCCATTGCTTAAGGGTGATGACGAGGTCCATGGTTTTTTCTTTGCGAATGCTTTTGACGCCGAACATGGCGGCGACATTGATGATGCCGATGCCGCGGATTTCCATGTGGCTGCGGGTCAAATCCGAGCTGGTGCCCATGACTTCGCGCCCGTCCACGAGCGTCACGCGCGTGATGTCGTCGGATACCAGGCTGTAGCCGCGCTCGATCAAGGCCAGCACGGCTTCACTTTTGCCGATGCCGCTTTCGCCGCGAATCAGGACGCCCACGCCTAAAATATCCACCATGCTGCCGATTTCTGTGCCGCGCGGGGCGAACATCATTTCCAACGCCAGGGTCGCGGCGTTGATGAATTTCATCGTGACCAGCGGCGTCTGGAAAACCGGCACGCCGGCTTTTTCCGCGGCCTGCAAGAATTCCTTGTCCGGGCGCAAACCACGGCTGAAGACGACGCACGGGATTTTAAAGGCAAACAGATCGGCCAGATGCTGGGCGCGGTCGAATTGCGGGAGCGAGCGCAAGAAATACGATTCGGCATGGCCGATGGCCTGGATGCGTTTATGCGCGAAGTAACGGGTGAAGCCGCTCAATGCCAGGCCGGGGCGGTTGACGGTGGGTTCGCGAATGGCGCGCTTCAAACTGCCGCCATCGGAGACCAGCCGCATTTGCAGGGCCTGGCCGTGTTCCTCGTAAAATTGTTCAACGGTGACAGATGGGCGGGCCATAGTTTGTCTCAATTTTATCCAGCCAATTACATGTTAAATTCCGGGCCCAGGTAAATTTCCCGGGCCTTGGGATCGTTCGCCAAAAATTCCGCGCTGCCGGCCACCAAAACCTGGCCTTTGTGGATGATGTAGCCGCGATCGATTAATTTCAACGTTTCCCGCACGTTATGGTCCGTGATCAGGATACCCAGGCCGCGTTCGCGCAAACGGCGTACAATTTTTTGCACTTCATACACGGCAATGGGGTCAATCCCGCTGAACGGTTCGTCCAACAACAATAACTTCGGGCTGGTCACGAGCGCGCGCGTGATTTCCAGGCGCCGCTTTTCCCCACCGCTTAATTGGTAGGCTTTGCTTTTGGCCACGGGCGTTAGATCCAGTTCTTCGAGCAAATATTTCAGGCGTACCGGCTTTTCACGATGCGATAACTTCAGTGTTTCGAGGATGGCGAGGATGTTTTGTTCGACCGTCAGCTTGCGGAAGACGGATGGTTCCTGAGTCAGGTAACCGATGCCGAGGCGCGCGCGTTTGTGCATCGGCATATTGGTGATCTTGTGCCCCTGGAAGGTGACAAAGCCCTCATCCGGTTTCACAACGCCCACGACCATGTTAAACGTCGTCGTTTTGCCCGCGCCGTTCGGGCCGAGTAATCCCACGATTTCACCGGCGCCGACGCCTACGGAAACGTTATTGACTACCCGCCGCTTGCGATATTGTTTCACAAGCCCTTCGGTGGCCAGGAGCAGGTTGTTTGATGGTGCGGCAGGTTCCATTAAAATTTTGGCGCCATTGAATTGGTTCCTGCCACGGAGTTCGTTCCGTACCAGAAAACGCTCGTTGGATTCTTGATGGTCACTTTTTTTGTCACGATGTTATAAACAATCGCGTCGCCAGTCATGGTGTTTGTGTCCTGGCCTTCCTGGATTTGGGGCGGGTTGCCGGTCAAGGTGATGGTTTCATTGGTGACCCCATCCACCACATGGTAAGCATAAACTCCTTTGTCACCTGTGACATGCCATTTCTGATTTTTATCGTCTGTGAAATCCCCGATGACGTTCGTTTGGGCCACGATGTTGGTGATATGTTCGTTATTTTGCGGCAGGTTGGCCATGAGCCAGTCGCACGTCATAACCATTTGCTGGTCAGTCACGCGGACGCGGTCCTGGTAAGTAATCCAGCGGTTGTTCAAATCCATTTCGTACGGCCCTTCCGAATGAATCGTTATTTTCTCTTTGGGACGGGAGGCCGCCGGATGGTTGGTGCCGGCGGTGATTGAATTGGTTGACGCCAGCGCTGGCATCTCTGCGACAGCGTTAGTGGTAGCATTGGTAGTGAGGTCAGCCGTCGCGCCGGCTACGGTATTGGTGATGTCGTTGGTTTGCGCGGCTGATATCCAAACGCCACAGGCAAGAAATAAAATGGTTAAATAATGTTTCATCGTATCACGGCGCCGGCCTTTTCAATGACGGTTTGCACCTGGTTCGAAATGGTGAGCAAGGAAGACGCCTGCCGCCACAAAAAACCTTTGCCATCCACCTGCACCTGGGAGTCGCCGGTGCGCATGTGCAGTTCGCCGGTGGAGGTGGCCAGGCCTTTCATTGGGTCGTAAATGCATTGCGGCGCGGTGACCACAAACTGAAGCTCGCCTTTTTCGTTGAACGCTTCGAGTTTCAATTGCCGGATCAGCAGCAGGCCGCCTTCGATGGGGTCCGCTTCGGCTCCCGACATTCGCGATTTGATCTGCTGCTCATGCGGTGGCTGGTAATACTGCACCGAACTGAAATCCGTCGCATTGCCGCCCACAGGAATCTGCTGGGCGCGACCACCCATCACAGCCAGGAAAAATAAAATGGCTGCAACAATTATTGTCCGGTCGTTAATCACAATCCAGCGTTCTTATTTACGATAACCGTCCACGATAGCGTCCCATTTGCCCTGCGCTTTCAGAATCATTTCTATGATCTCGCGCACCGCGCCGTGACCACCCCCGGCGCGCGTTACGAAATCAGCAGTTGCCTTGGCCTCACGCACGGCATTGGCCACGGCCACGCCAATGCCCGCTTGCTTTAGCGGGCCCAGATCCACGATGTCATCGCCGACGTAACAAACTTCGTCCCAACCCAGCTTTTCCCGCTGCAAAATCGTTTCAATGGCGGCCGATTTGCCCAGCCGGTCTTTTTGTTGGACAAGAAAAGTGATTTTTAGTTCGCGCGCGCGAAGGGTCGTGGCCGGGGAAGGGCGGCTGGAAATCCAGCCCACTTTAATTCCCGCCCGCCGCAGGAGCACCAGCCCGAGTCCGTCATGAATGTTGAAGCGCTTCAATTCCTGTTTACCGCCGATGTAGACCGAGCCGTCGGTGAGGACGCCATCCACATCGCAAAGGAACAATTTGATTTTTGCGAGGCGCGAATGCAGTGGCGGGCCTTTCATTCCTCTTATTTTACGGCTTCAAACACGCGCAATAAATTCTTTAACACCCCGGCCATTTCGCCCAGGGGAATCATGTTCGGCCCGTCGCTCAGGGCTTTCTCCGGCTGGGGATGGGTCTCGATAAAAACGCCGTTGGCGCCTGCCGCCAGTGCCGATTTTGCCAGCACCGGCGCAAATTCACGCTGGCCGCTCGATTTATCGCCACCGCCGCCGGGTAATTGCACGGAATGCGTGGCGTCGAAAACCACCGGGCAGCCGAAGCGTTTCATCATCGGGATCGAGCGCATGTCCGCCACCAGGTTATTGTAGCCAAACGTGGTGCCGCGCTCGGTCAGGAGGATTTTCTTTGCCCCGGCGAGCCGGGCTTTTTCGGTAACCTGGCCCATTTCAGTGGGGGAAAGAAACTGCCCTTTCTTCAAGTTCACGATTTTTCCCGTCGCTCCCGCTGCTTCAATCAGATCTGTCTGGCGGCACAGGAAAGCGGGGATTTGTAAAATATCCACAACTTTACCAGCTGCGGCCGCCTGTTCCTCATTATGAATATCGGTCAAAACCGGCAGGTCCAATTCTTCGCGGATATGCGCCAGTACTTTTAAGCCCTCTTTCATGCCCGGTCCGCGAAAAGATTTGCCCGAAGTCCGGTTCGCCTTATCGAAACTGGCCTTAAACACGTAAAAAATGCCCAGCTCGGCACAGGCGGTTTGCAGCGTGGACGCTACGTGGAGGCAGAGCTTTTCATTTTCGATGACGCACGGGCCGGCGATGAGAAAAAGTTCGCGCGGTGAATTGAGGTTTTTCCAGATGGCTGCGTCGTTGAGCACGTGGAAGTTTTAGCAGCCAAACGGGCCAAAGTAAATCGGCTTATGCAGGCAGATCCTTGAAAGCCATGCCGTCCAAATAGTTATTGCAGCTTGAGCCGATAAAACCGGGGTTTGTTGGTTATTACCAAAGTTACCTCATCCCGCGCCGAGTGAGTATCGAATACGGGTTTGTTTGTGACTGTGGTCCATTTTAACAAGTTGGAACTTTGCAACAGGGTAAAATTGGTGGAGGGCACAAACCATGAAACCATCACATGGCCGTTCGTCCGCATGATGTCAGCCCAGGGCGGCTGAACCGATCGGGAAAGATAAATGGGACCCGTAACATGCTCAGCATTTCCCGCAGCTGCCAGTAGTTTGCCGCCGTCGGCGCAGGAAGCCACGGCTCCCCATTGCTGGTTGGTCGGGGAATTGTTCGTTGTCCAGGTAACGCCAGAATTCGTAGAGACGAAAATCGGTCCCGAACCCAGAGGCACCGCCGCCAGGATTTTTCCGTCGGCCGACGATGTGACAAAGTTCAACGTATTGCTCACGGTTTGTGCCAGGCCCCAGGAATCGCCGAAATCCGTTGAGATATAAATCTCATCGTAAGATTGAGGTGAAGTGCCATAAGTGCTGGCAGTGACCGCCAGTACCAGCTTATTTCCGTCGGCTGAGGAAGCAATGTACTGTGAAGGACTGACTAGCTCAGCAAAATAGGGGGTATTCGTTTGCTTCGTCCACGTCACCCCGGAATTAGTCGAACGAAAAGATACCTCTCCGGAAACCGCGAACATTTTCCTTCCATCAGCGGACATGGCCACGCCCCAAGGGTTGGCATTATTGAAATTAGTTGTTATCCAACTGATTCCACCATTGGTTGTGGAGAAAATCCCGCCTCCCGGAGTGCCACCGGCGCCAGCGGATGCCACCGCCACGAGCGTGCGCCCGTCTGCCGACGATGCCACCGAACTCCAATATAAAGCCGGCAGATTATTGGTCATCCATTTGGCGCCAGAATTGGTCGAGATATAAAGTCCGCCGGGACCACTGGTCGAATAAAAAGGCGCCGCCGCAAATAAATGGGTTCCATCCGCGGATGATGCCACGGAACCCCAATACTCGTTCGTTGCATAGGTAACTTTCCAGGTGGTACCTGAATTCGTGGATCGATAGAGAGGGCCTCCCAGCGGGCCTCCACCAGCTCCTGCGATCAGGTTGCTGCCGTTGGCCGAAGAAGCAATGCACGTCCAGCTATTGGTCGGCGCCCCGGTTTTTGTCCAGGTTTGCGCAGATACTATTAGGGCCATAGCCATTAGCCCTACGATCGTTAGAAGCAGCTTTTTCACGGAGACAATCTGAGCCGATATTATGCCAGATTTGCGCTCCGCCTGTGTGTTACTTTATGGTTAATGTCCCCAGTTATCGTGCCCATCATGTCCCGGATTATGTCCGGGATAATTCTGATGACCGCCGCCGCCATGGGCATCGGGCGCCATGCCAGGATGGTAATTGTGAATGTCTTCGTTTCGTACAATGACGTTATGCGCTTCTTCCTCGCGTCGCACATCCACGATCGGCGTGGCGTGAAAATCATTGTGCGTTAATACCACCATCCGGTCGTGAGGTACTCCCACATCTACAAAATGTCCATGGTCGTACGCATAATGATTGACGACGCCGCTGTGCCAGTAGGCATAAACCACACGGTCATGCGGCACAATCCAGAGCCGGAAATTCGGCTCCCAGAAATGGTTATAACCCACGAAGGTGAAATAATTCACATCCAGGCCAAAGCCGAAATCCACGCCTACGTGGACACCATTGTACATCCAGGCGCCGTTGACTAACACCGCGCCAGGCGGCAATGGCGCCCAGCCGATGTAACCGTCCGGATCGTCATGCCGCCAGACGACCCACGCCGGTGCATATTCATAACCGGGCACCCATGCCCAGCCGCTGGCCGTGTAAACCCATCGTCCGTAATGAAAGGTGATGTCGCCCCAAGGATAATCTGATTGCCAGTACCAGCCGGCATCCGTGTATACCCAATGACCGCCGTCGTAATAAGGGCGCCAGCCTACTGAAACTGCCGGCTGCCAGCACAGGCCTTGCCCGGGCACACTGACCCAGGTGCCGTAGGGCGCGAGTTGCGCCTGGAAATAATCCATGGTTGGCGGAGGCGCGGCTATAGGGGCAGGGGAAGGAGCAGCGGCTAAACCGGGAGCCGCTGAGTCCGGAACAGCGACTACCGTTCCGGGGGCAGCCGGAGCGGAACCGGCGTCTACCGGAGGCGGCGCGGAAGGGGAAGGCTCTGTGGGCGTTGATACGACCGCTGGCGGCACCGGCTCGGCGGGTGCGACGGGCTGGGCGCTGACAGTGGCGGCAGGAGCAGTTTTCAACAAAGTGCTAATCACCGGCTGGGATACGCCCTGGTTGTTTAAATAGATAATATCGTCCGCGCTGAGCTTGTAGGATTTGCCAGTGCTGATGATGTAATTGGTAATGACGGCATCATCCATGTGCTGGCGCGAAAGTGTGAGCACTTCCTGTACGTCCGGTGAGAGGTCAGCCGGCGCATTTTGCGCCCGGCATGTGCTGCCCATACTGCCCGCGCCGGCGATGAGGGCGCAGGCGGCCAAAACCCTGATGTTCCATTGACCCAACCCTTTTCTGTTCATATTCATTTGACGTAAACCTCTCACTTTAAATCAAAAATTTTATTCGTAAAATTTTTTTAAGCAAATAAGAGGGCGCACCCGATGCGCGCCCTCTCACTCTCTCCTCTTCCCTAAACAGACGCCGGGGAAATCCGCGGCGCCTAAAAAAGCGGCGGCGGTTACCGGCGCCAGCCGTTGTAGTAGCCATTATATCCATGGTAATTTCCGTAGTAATGGCCGGACACATAGTGCACCGGGCCCGGTTTCCAGCAGCCGGCTACCCAGACGCGTCCCGAGTAATAGCCCGGCGTCCAGACATATCCCGGGCCGGGGCACGCTGCCGCCACCGTCACGACGGGCGGAGCCACTACTACGGGCGGTGCGTAGACGACTGGGGCGGGTGGCGCATAAACCACGGGGGCCGGAGGCGCTACCACGCAGGGAACCGGCGGAGTCACAATCACCGGGACGGGAGCCGGTACACTGAACCCAAAGCTGAAGTGAACTCCAGCCCGGGCAGACAAAGTTGCCGCACTGACAAGGGCGGCCAAGAGAAGCACTTTAATTTTCATAACATCTTATATTTTAGTTTATTTTACTACTGGCTGCGGTTTTTACCGTGCCTTCAATGACCTATACGGGCCTCCCGACCGCATCTTGCAGGGAAAATGGTGTGGTTGGAAATTAGCTCAAGTTACTTATATATAGAAACTTATGCTTTAAATGCCTTTCCCTGCGGTGGAAAATATTCGTAGATAGGGCTGTTTGCCAGCTACCTGGTGCTACTGGCTTATTCGAAGCTTCGATTTTGCCAAAACCATCCTCCCCAGGAGTTCAGTTTTGGTGAGATTTATCTGGGGATTCATTGAGGAAGCTATGCGGGCCATTTCCAGGTTGAGCGACTCGATTTCAGTTTCCCTTCCATTTTCGATGTCCTGCAGTGTCGAAATGAGCACTCCCCGGGAACCATGGCTTATTTTCATAATTTGCTCCATCAGTTCCGATCCGCTCAACGATACATTTCGGGCGTTAGCCAAAAGCAAACATTCAGCGATAATTTCGCTGGCCAGCCGGGCCACTTCCGCATCCCGGACAAAAATTCCGTTGTCGACTTCAAGCAGTGGACAGAGGGTATTGAAGACCGAATTGATAATCGCTTTTTTCCAAATATGCTTTTGGATGTCGTTTTCGGAATGAAAGGGAAATCCTCGCGTTGAGAGTGTCTCCACGCATTGCTTGAGGCCGGATGGCTTTCCTTTTACCGGGCCAATAGGAGATGTGGCAATGGGACGGAACGTAACAACATTTTTGGAAATGATTTGGCCGGTGGTATAAAGAACGCATCGGAAAATTTGCGGGAATCCTGACTCGCGATACAGGTTTTCGACCCCAATGCCATTTTGCATAATCACCAGTGGCCCGCTGACAACTCTTTCTTTCAGCGCGGCGGCGATGGTTTTGTTGGCATACGACTTGGCCGTGACAACGATGATTCCAGAAAGTTGTGACAACTGGGAAAGCGAGACCGTTTCGACATGGGCTTTTAACACCCCCTCGCCGGTGTGTACGGTAATGAGGATTTTGCCTGCCGGGACCTCGTCAGTGCTGGTTCGCACGGCAATGACATTTCTTCCGCTGTCAGCCAGATGCGCGGCCAATGCCAGGCCAATCGCGCCGCAACCTAAAACATAAATATTTTGGGCACGGGTCATCGTTTCGATATTCGCTTTAATAAAAACTCGGACGGTTCAAGCGCCTGAATCACGTAGGGCCAATGCTCTCCCAACTCGAAATACTCCCCGGGTACCAGCAATACATCGCCGGACGCGGGCGTGCCCGTCAGCCACACCATCCCGCCGACTGCCTTAACGCTTTTGATGCCTGAATTTTTTTCGAGGCGAATGACCTGTTCCCGCGGCAAGCGAATGACAGATGGCCGGTCCGTTTGACTATGCCCGGCAACGGCGTGCGCGAGCTTAAGCAAGCGACGCGCGGCCGCGAAAAATGGCGCAAGGTTTGTATTCACATAGCTAAAGTGGCATGCCGGTATGATGTTTAACAGATGCAGCCTGTCTCTTTTATTGCTTTCACAGATTTAATAACACAATCTGTATAAGCCGGATTTGTATTCAGCTGTATCTGGGCAGATCCCGGCGGGAATTTATAATTATCCTATGCGTAAAGATGGCCCGAATCACAAAGTGCCGAAATACCAGCAGCTCGCGGGCGTGCTGGAAGAGATGATCCAAAGCCGCTCGTTGCGGGCCGGCGACCGGATCCCGTCCGTGCGCCAGTTCGGCATGCAGCAACGGGTCAGCGTGCCGACGGCCATGCAGGCCTACACGACTTTGGAAACGCGCGGGTTGATTGAGGCGCGGCCCAAGTCGGGCTTTTACGTGCGCGCGCGCTTTGCGGATTTGACCCCTGAACCGATGAAATCTTCCATCGCGCCAAAAATCACCGTGTTGGGGGATCCTGACCCGATGGAATCGCTGCTGGCCGACCATGCGAATTCAAAGCTGGTTCCGCTGGGCGCGGCTTTGCCCAGCGCCGAATTGTTGCCAGGCATCAAACTGATCCGGACAATGGCGGCGATTGGCCGAAGGCTGGGTGCGAACAGCATTGATTATGACGTGGCTCCGGGGAGCGAAGTTTTGCGGCGTGAACTCGCGCGTCGTTCCCTGGACTGGGGTTGCACTTTGAAAGCCGATGACTTCGTGGTCACAGTTGGCGCTACCGAGGCGTTGTCGTTGTCGCTGCGAGTGACCTGCAAACCCGGGGACACTGTGGCGGTGGAATCTCCAACGTATTTTGGATTGGCGAGCATGTTACGCGAATTGCAATTAAATGCGCTGCCTATTCCCGTGAATTGCACCGATGGCATGGATTTGAACACTTTAGAGAAGGCGTTGCGGAAAACACGCGTTGCCGCTTGTGTGTCCATCCCCAATTTTCATAACCCCATTGGCTTTGCGATGCCAGACGAACGCAAGCGGCGATTGATTGAGCTGTGCGCCAAACGCGGCGTTCCGCTCATCGAGGACGATACCTATGCTGATTTGCAGCACGAAGGCCCGCGTCCACGCTGCCTGAAGGCCTTTGATACGGAAGGCTCAGTGATTTTGTGCGGGTCCTATTCCAAGAAACTTGCGCCGGGTTATCGCATTGGCTACATCTCCGCCGGCCAATGGCATTCCCGGGTGAAGGCATTGAAACAAGCCAGCACATTAAATGGCGCGCTGTTGCCTGCCCTGGCGGTGGCGGAGTTTTTGAAAAATGGCGGCTATGACCGTTACCTGAGGACGGTGCGCCAGGCATACTCCCACCAAGTGGCCAAAATGAAGGAAGCCATCGTGGAAAGTTTTCCGCAGGGCATTTGCCTTTCACGGCCCAAAGGCGGTTACCTGTTATGGTGCGAACTGCCCGGTGGGGTGGATTCGCTTAAACTGTTTAAGCAGGCGCGCGAGGCGGGTATCAGCATCGCGCCCGGCCCAATGTTTTCGCCGACTGGCGATTTTCAGAATTTCATCCGCATCAACTGCGGCTATCCGTGGAGTGCGCCCATCGAACGCGCCGTGGGCATTCTCGGTCACTTGGTGAGAAAACTTTCCACCCATTGAAATATGAAATCGATCAACGTTGCGGAAATTAAAGAAGCGGAACGAAAATCGCCCCAAGGGAAATATTGTCTCTTTCAGAAAGACATTTCGATCGCGCTCGGCAATAAGAAACGTATCACGCCACAGGATGCGGGCCATCCGTTTGACCTGGCCTGGGTGCGCGTGCCGGCCGGCTGCAAAAACTGGCCGGTGCACCGCCATTCCGCGCAATGGGAATTATATTATATCCTCGAAGGCGAAGGACGGTATTTTGACGGTGAAAATTGGAGCGACATCAAAGTCGGCGGGGCGATCCTTTCGATGCCGGGAGAAAGTCATCAAATGGAGAATCCCGGCACGGTGGACCTGGTTTATCTGGTCATGGCCGATATGCCGGTGGCTGATACCACGTTTTATCCCGCTACCGGGCTGACGTTTGTGAAGCCGGAATGGAAATTATTCAGCGAATCCTCCGCCGGTTATTACGACGGTCATGAATGAGTCATGAATACATTTCCCACAACGGAAGAATATACGCCCGGCTTTTCCGCAAATGCCGTGGATTTCATGGCGCGCCGGACCGTGGAAAGCCATGCGCAATTTCTGCGCCCGTATTTGCAGGCAGGATTGCGCCTGTTGGACATTGGTTGCGGGCCGGGAACTATTTCGATTGGTTTGGCTAAAGCTGTTGCCCCGGGGGAAGTCATGGCCATTGATTTCGGGCCTGGCCAGGTGGAAGCCGCGCGTCACCATGCCGCTGCTTCGGGAATCCACAATATCAGGTTCCAGGTGGGCTCCATTTATTCGCTGCCTTTTCCGGAGGCCGAATTTGACATCGTTTTTGCTCACGCCGTTTTTGAGCATCTCAAAGAACCTTTGTCGGCGTTGCAGGAAATCCGGCGCGTGTTAAAACCCGGCGGCCTGGTGGCTTTGCGCAGCCCGGATTGGGGCGGTTTTATTATTGCGCCGGAATCTCCCAGCGTTAGTGCGGCCATCCAGCGCTATACGGAGATTCAAACCTGCAATGGTGGCGACGTCCATGTTGGTAGAAAATTTCCTGCATTGCTGCGAACCGCTGGATTTACGCCGGCGAACTTTTCGGCCACATACGAATGTTATCAACCGGTTACTTCTATCGGGGAATATCTAGCGTTGCGGCTCGAGACCGAAGGAGACCGGAGCGAGGCAGAAGCGCTGCGACAATGGAGCCGGCATCTTGATGCTGTATTTGCCCAGGCCTGGTGTGAGATAGTGGGCTACCGTTCGCCAGGTTAACATCGGCGTTGACGGCAGAAATTTTATCGTTAATGCGAAAAGGCTCCGCGATGCACCAATAAGTAAATCGCAAAGCCAAAGGCCAAAGCCCCAATGCCAAAGCCGGCCACGGTCACCATGTTCCGAATGGTTTGCGCTTTTTCCCGCACCTGATCGGTGCGCCGCTTTTCCTCATCCATGAAGCCGGCGAAGTCTGTGCCCAGCGCGGTGGCGATGGCTTCTTCATCCTTGAGCTGGAGCGTGAGCCACGCGCCGTCGTATTCGTTGCGCCATTCTTCGGGCAGGCGTTCGAGCGTTTCGGCGTCGGGCGGGCGAAAGCCGAAATTTTTCCAAAACGGCGAGCGTTCCTGCGTCCAAAGCCGGAAGACGGTATGGTTGGCGGCAAGAATTTGGACGCGTTCCCAAAAGAGATTGCGCGCGGTGTCAGCCACGGAAAAATCATTGAAACCCTCGTTGTGCAGGAGGGCGTGCGTACCCGTCGCCGTGAAACCAATCGCCCCGAAGACTTTGCCGGTGTCGTCTTCGACCACCTGGAATTCGGTGAGTCGCTTCTCTAATTCGTCCGCAGGCAGGTTCATCGACATCCAGACGGATTTGAGGTGAGGCAAATCGTCCGTGTTGGCGCGACGGATGCGAAGTGATGACGGATTCACTAAGGGCATTTTAGGTCTCATTTAAATATAAGACAAGGAGGGAGGGGAAAGGTCACGGAGCGGTTGATGGTTGAGAGTTGAGGGTCGATGGAGAAAAAAAGAGCGGTGGGCC
>DATJXK010000145.1:0-15756 GCA_035500235.1 Pseudomonadales bacterium
TTCTACTTCCGCTTCCGCGAGGGCAGTACGACAGGGAATACTCCAGTAAACCGGCTTCTTCCCACGATAGACAAATCCTTTCTCAACGATGTCCGCGAACAGTCGCAGCTCGTCTGCCTCGTATTCCTTGTTCAGTGTGAGGTAGGGATTTTGCCAATCACCGAGCACACCGAGCCGGATGAACTGCTCGCGCTGGAGGTCAATGTACTTGCGCGCGTAGGCATCGCAGGCCTTGCGAATGGTCACAGGATCGAAATTTGCCGTTTCCGCAGACGCCGCGTTCTTGCGCATTTCCTGCGACACTTTGAACTCAATTGGCAAGCCATGGCAGTCCCAACCCGGCACGTACGGCGAGCTAAACCCGCGCAACATTTTATATTTAACAATGATATCCTTGAGGGTCTTGTTCAGCGCTGTGCCAATGTGCACGTCCCCGTTGGCAAATGGCGGGCCGTCGTGCAGCACAAATTTCTCCGCGCCTGCGCGGGCTGCCTGAATTTTTTCATACAGTTTGAGCGCGTCCCACTTTTTCAAACGTTCCGGCTCGCGCGCCGTCAGCTCGGCCTTCATGGGGAAGTCCGTGCGCGGCAAATTGAGTGTGTCTTTATATTCCATCGCCATTTTCCGAAACGAAAACCTTAACAACCCGAAAAACCACTGTCAATGAAGGCGCAATAGAGAAAATGTGGCGATAGAGACCGGTTTTTCATTGAATAATCAAATAAAATCCTATGTAATCATGACGAATAATGAGATCGCTCTTTGTTGCTTTGGTATTTTGCCCCCTCCTTGCCGGCGCTGCCGGCACTAATTTCCAAATTACTACTTTCAGTCCTTCGGGCCAAATTTCCTGGACCAATGCGTTTCCTGTGGGCGTTTGCACCGTTGAGGGCGCGCCGCAGTTGAGCGGCAGTAATTGGACCTGCCTGCAAAATTTCTTCACGACTAATTCCGCAGGCCAGGGCGCATTCGTGTCCGCAAGCAGCAATCAATTCTTTCGGCTCCTGGCCGCAAACCTTTCTACCAACACACCGCTCGCTTTTTCAAACCTGGTTTTGTCCTACGACGTCCTGCATACCATCGCCGGTAATGGCGATGCCGGTTACCCTTATCCCGGTGAGGACGTCACGAATTACTGGCAGCCGTCATTCGAAGGCCAATATGCCACGAACGTCGCGCTTTCCCGCCCGCACTTCGCTATGGAAGATAACGCGAGCAATGTTTACATCGTGGATAAAGACAGTGATTCAGTTTTAAAAGTCACGACCGACGGTCGCATCCATACAGTCGCCGGCACTCATGCCATCGGCAATGGTACGGATAGCCTCGCTCCCGCCACCAGCGTGGCCATGAACACGCCGAATGGACTTTGGGTGCGTGGCGATGGCACGGTCTATGTCATGGACACCGGTAACGGCAAAATCCGCCGCCTCGGTACCAACGGCATGATGAGCACTCTGTTTACGGATCCCAAAGGCATCAACGGCGGGCGCGGCCTATGGGTCAGGAATGATGAAAACCTGGTTTATTATGCTTCCTCAAGCCATCTGCGTCAGTGGACCCCTGCTGGCGGTTCGCTAAATCTAAACTCCAGCTTCAACGACCTCGGCAACATCATTATCAGCGGGACCAACATCATCGCCACGGACCGCAGTGACAATACCGTCTGGCTGGTCACGACCAATACCGGTACGCGTACTCTTCTCTTCGGTAACGGTGGTACCAGCCTCGTCGTGGATGGCTCGCTGGCTTTGACCAATAGTCTTTATGGGGTGCGCGGCATTTGGCAGCCGCCCAGCGGCGGTTATTTTCTCGCGAACGATTATAGCGCCCAATTTGTTTACGTGGATACCGCGGGCATTTTGCATCTTTTTATCAATGGCAACGGCGACTCCCACGCCGGTGATGGACAATGGTTTTATGCTCCTTCCAAGGATTTCATCGGGCAGATGCGCTCTGTCACGATGGACAACCAGGGGAACCTGATACTCGTAGAGAACGATTTAGGCTACGTACGTCGGATTGATTTCCAGCGATTGAAGCCTTAAATCACTTCTGCTCCGGCTTCAGTAAAAACGTCCTGCCCTCCAGGTCCTGGTTGGTAATATCGGTCACCGGAAACACGCCCGGTTTGTAGCCATTTTTCTGCACGACTAATGTCCCGTACGAATTCCAATCGTGGAATGGGAAGGTCACGAGGGTGACTCGTTCGCGTGGAATGGAAAACATGCCGTTGGTGTCTGTCAGCACCATCGGCGGACGCATGTTGGTGATGACGTCTGAGTACTGAGGCGGATTGAGGTCGGACCAATAAGCCCGCCAGGTATAAGACATCTGAGCGGAGGCGCCTGAGATCGGCTGACGCGTTTGGGCGTCCACGACCGTACCGCACGGCCCCGGGCTGCTCGTGACCCGAAACGGCCAGCAACCGGTGCAAAGCAGCGCCAATGCGAATAAACCGGCGAAATGATAAATCGTTTTCATGGAATGCCTGATCCTTGAAAATAAGTGTGCCTTTCAACTGTCTTAAATGCAAGTTTCTCTACCGAGCCACTTATTTGCCTCCTAACGGCTCCAGCTTCACAAAATAGACATCATTCTGCCGCATATTGAACGTGCGAGTGAATGGCTTGCCCGCTTCCACCTGGATGGTTTCCACGGTTTCCGGATCGCCGTTGCTTTGTTTGCGCAGGATTTCCACCTGCGTGGGCGTTAACTGCGATGGCGACCCCATGTCGATATAGCCGGAAAAGACGTCATTTGCGCAATAGCCCGTGCGGTAAATCTTCAAGCTATAGCTGCCGGCGGGAAGGTTGGCGATGCTGAGCTGGACACCACCGATGTCTTTGGCCTGGATTTCGCGCTGATAAAACTGCTGGTCGTTCTGACCTTTTGGCGGAATGATTGGCGTATAGTTCCAGAACAGCGCCTGCACCGAATTGTCGTCGCCCTTGCACACCCAGGAAGCCGCATCAGCGTTCGCGAGTTCCTGCGGGCCGAGTTCGTTTAGAAATTTGAACGAGTAAAACGCTGGCTTTTTTAGGCCTTGATAATTAATCAGTCCAAAGCCGCCATGGAACGGCGTCATGCGCGGGCCGCTCTCTTCAAAAATATCAGTGAATACCCAGTACGACATCGAGTTCACTGACTGGTAGGCGCCTTTGACTTTACTCAGGACAAACGCCGCCTGCTGGTAGGTATCATGCATAAAATCAGTGGGCGAATAGCCTGAGCTCCACTCGGTGAAATGCAGCGGAAGCCCGGGCATTGGCGATTCATCAATCATCGCGCGCTCGCCCATCATCCGGCCAATCACCGAATTGGAATCGGCATCGATTACCGTCCCGCGAGTCCCCGTTTCATCTAAATAGCCTTGCTTAACGCCATAGCAATGGGTGGAAATAAAATCCAGTGGCACGCTGTTGCTGTAGCAGAAATTAATGAACGATTTGTCCCATTGGCCGATGGCTGTGGCCGGACCGCCCACGCGATAATCCGGCGAGACGCTTTTAACCGCCCGGGCGGTGGTTTCGTACAGTTTAAAATAATCTTCTTTTGACCCCGTCCAAAAACCATCATGCAAGTCGGGCTCGTTCCAAACTTCAAAATACCAACTCGCCACCTCGTCATGGCCGTAACGTTGCTGGAAATGGGTCACCAGATTGGTGATGAGCCCGGCCCATTTGTCGTAGGATTTCGGCGGAGTGACATTCCCCCTCCACCAGAAAACGGTATGACTGCCGCTGGCCAGGTCGTTCGGCATGAACGAAAGCTCCACAAACGGCTTCATGTGGATGCTCAGCAGGAAATCATAAAGCCGGTCAATATACTGCCAATTATAGGTGGGATTACCCTGCTTGTCCTCTTTGTAAACGCCCATGTCATCGGTCAGCAGGCCGTGCATGCGGATATATTTGAAGCCGCAATCGCGCTGCGCCTCGCGCAACTGATCCTGCCAATCCGCCCGCAGCCCCTCATTTGCCCGCCCGGCGCCGATGCACATTTTAAACGACGTGTCCAACGGCCCGCGGACATTGTTCATATCCACCGTAATTGACCGCGCGGCATTAGTCTGATCGTCCTGTATATAAAGATTCCAGTTTCCGTTTGGATTGCCATCGGCGGCGGAAACGGTGCTGGTTAACGTCACCGCTAACGCGACGGCCAAAAAGCTTCGGACAGAGAACATCAGACTATTAGTCATAAAGGGTTGAATGATTCGTTCTTAAGGTTGGATTCTCAATCGTCACGGGTCTAGTATTATTTCAAGCACCAATATTTGATGCAATACGCTACACGTAATACGCCTTCACCAGTTATGGACGTCCTCAGAATTGTTTTCGTACTCGCGGCCCTCCTCACGGCAACAGCCTCTGTTCCGGCAGAGTCTTTCTATGCCGAAAAGTTGAATGACCCGCGCGCGGTTTACCTTTCGCCGTCTGGCGGCGATGACACCGTGGCGATCCAAAACGCCATCAATAAAGTCCAGGAAACCACGCGGCAGGGAATTGTATTTCTTGCGCCGGGAAGTTATTACGTGAGCAACACGATTTATGTTTGGCAGGGAATCCGGCTTATCGGCTATGGGGCGGATCGGCCGAAAATTATTTTACCCGCAAAGTCTGCCGGCTTCGGCAATTCATCGCAGGAAAAGATCATTTTCTATTTTGCCGGCCGCCGCCCGCGATATACCGGCGACCCGGTACCAGACGCTAATCCGGGGACTTTTTATTCCGCGCTGGCGAACTTTGACATGGAAATCCAGGATGGGAATCCCGGCGCGGTGGGTGTACGCGCGCATTACGCCCAGCATTGTTTCCTCGCGCACATGGATTTTCATTTGGGCGACGCGCTCACGGGCATTCACGAAGGCGGCAATGTCCTGGAAGACGTCCATTTTTACGGCGGCACCCATGCGATTTGGACGTCCAAACCGTCGCCCGGCTGGCAATTTACCCTCGTAGATTGTTCGTTTGAAGGCCAGCGCCTATCCGCCATTTTTGAGCGCGAGGCCGGGCTGACGCTTATCCGCCCACTATTTCGCAATGTGCCGGCGGCGGTTGAGATTGAAACCAATTGGGCGGACGAACTTTGGGTCAAGGACGCCCGGTTGGAAAACATTTCCGGCCCGGCATTCAGTTTTGGCCTGGAAAAAAGCCCACGCACCGAAATCAACCTGGAAGGAATCACTTGCAGCAACGTCCCCGTTTTTGCCACGTTGATCGATAGCGGCAAAAACTTTACCGCGCCTTCAACCATCTATTTCGTCAAAAAATTTTCACACGGATCCACATTTGCCAGCATCGATACAGAACCGAAAATCGAAACTCATTTTGACGCAGAATCGTTCACCCAAATGCCTGCGCCGGTCGCCTTTGATTTAGCGGCTTTGCCACCGTGCGAAACATGGGCAAGCATCCGCGATCTCGGTGCAAAGGGCGACGGCAAAACCGACGATACTGTGGCAATCCAAAACGCGATTGCCAATCATCGCGCAATTTATTTTCCTTCCGGCTTTTACGTAGTGCGCGACACGTTAAAATTGAAGCCGAACACGGTTTTGATTGGCCTGCATCCGGGCGCCACCCAGATTATTCTACCGGACGGCACACCAGGATTTGCCGGTACCGGTGCGCCGAAAGCCCTGCTCGAAGCACCAAAAGGCGGCAGTAATATTATGATTGGCATTGGGCTTTATACTAGCGGAAACAATCCGCGCGCGGTCGCTGCGCTTTGGAAAGCAGGCCCAAATTCGATGATGAATGACGTGCGATTTCTCGGCGGCCATGGCACGCCACTGCCGAACGGTGGGCGTGAAAATCCCTATAACGAGGAGCACAGCGCCGATCCCAACCCCAGCCGTCACTGGAACAGTCAATATCCAAGCCTCTGGATAACAGACGGTGGTGGCGGAACGTTCCTGGATATATGGACGCCATCGACTTTTGCCCGTGCCGGCATGGAAATTTCGGACACGACGACCGAAGGCCATGCGTATCAAATTTCCATAGAGCATCATGTTGCCAATGAAATAATCGTTACGAACGCGGCGCATTGGAGCATTTACGCATTGCAAACGGAAGAAGAACGGGGCGAGAGCGGATTTTGCCTGCCCATTGAAGTGGACGGCTCGCACGATATCACATTTGCCAATTTTCACAGTTATCGCGTCATCAGTTCGTACCAGCCTTTTCCTTATGCAGTGAAAATTTCCGATTCCGACGTCATTCGTTTTCGGAATTTTCACTGCGACAGCAACAGCAAGGTTAGCTTCGATTCTTCAATTTTTGACCAGGACAATGATATTCAACTTCGCGAGCACGAATTCGCCTCCCTGGATGTTTCGCAAAGCATTTCCCAGCATAAATCCCCAAAGAATTCTTCGGTCGTTGCCGATGGTGCAAAGATTGAAAAGATTGCCGGGGGATTTTTCAATATTTCCGGCGGCATAGCGGATACCAACGGCAATTTTTACTTTGCAGATTCTTATCCGCATAAAATCTATTGCTGGAATTCAAACGCGCAACGGCTTTCCACGAACGAAGTTTCGTTTCAGCCTGTCAACCTGGCAGTGGACGCCGCCGGTAATTTAATCGTGATTTCGTATAATGATTCTGTTTATGCAATCAGCCCGGATGGCCAAAAGGCTTCCCTGTTAAAACCACAACCACTCGCAAACACCACGGGGAAAAACTTGTTCCTGCCGGCCAGCGATTGGGTTTTTAACCGCGATTCGCTGTCGCATCCGACGGCGCAATTTGTTTCGCCCGACGGCACGGCAGTCCTGCCGGTGGGAGAGAGCTTCCTGGATGGCGAAACGAGCTGGGGCGTGAAATCCAGTCCGCAGATACGCGCGTTCGGCCTGGCCCGGGCCGTGCCGGGCCGGCCGTTTTACGTTACCGATGAGTCGAACCTGCGGACCTGGAAAGCAGACGTGAATGCCGATGGCAGTTTAGCCAATTTTCAGCTCTTCGTAGAAAATGGCGGGGAAAGTGTGGCCACAGATTCACAGGGAAATGTTTATCTCGCTGCCGGACAAATCTATGTGTACGACCCGAAGGGAAATTTGATTGATGTAATAGAGACACCGCAACGGCCCATCCAAATTCTTTTCGGCGGCAGCGATGGCCAGACACTCTTCATCACCGTGCGGAATTCACTTTATTCCCTGAGAATGAAATTTGCTGGAAATTAAATCAAGATACCGGCAGCCTCCAAACTGTTATGGAAATCCTCAGAACCAACCACACGCGGCCTGCGGACCATTATACTGAACAGACGCAGGTTTACCCGGAGCATGCTAAAAACTTCAAAGTTTCATACAACGCCGGCGGCATGGCCGTCATCGAGGCACGCTGCTTCGAGTTCGATTGGCGCATCATCCTTTCCCAAGAGGAAACCGCACAGCTCCGCCAATGCCAGCTGGCACATTAATCACGCAATTGGCTCGCTTTTACTGCGAAATTTTGGTGTTTATTCTGCCGCATGGAAGTCATTATCCAGCCGACCCAGGAAGCTGCCACGGCCGTTGCCGCGCAGTTCGTGGCGCAATTGCTGCGTGAAAAGCCGCGCGCCGTCCTGGGCCTGCCGACCGGTAATACTCCCCTGCCCCTCTATCGCGAACTGGTGCGGATGAAACTCGATTGGCACCGCGTTACCACGTTTAACCTGGACGAATACGTGGGTCTCTCGCCTCAACACCCCGCCTCCTACCACAGCTTCATGCATGAGAATTTGTTTCGTCATATCAATATCACCAGAAAGAACATTCATATCCCCGATGGCATGACGGGTAATATCCCGGGCTTTTGCGAAAAGTATGAACAACAAATTCGAGACGCGGGTGGCATTGACTTGCAGTTACTCGGTATCGGTGTTGACGGGCACATTGGGTTCAACGAACCCTCATCGTCGCTCGCATCCCGCATGCGGATGAAAACACTCACGGCGCGCACGCGGCGCGATAACGCCAAAGGTTTTGGCGGAATGGCACAATCACCGCATCACGTGATCACCATGGGGATTGGCACGATTATGGAGGCGCGCCACTGCCTGCTGCTCGCGTTTGGGAGGAAAAAAGCCAAGGCCATCGCCGGCATGGTGGAAGGGCCCGTTACCGCTATGAATCCCGCGTCCGCCCTCCAATTGCATCCTAAAGTGACTGTTTACCTCGACGAACCCGCCGCCTCACGCCTCAAAATGAAGCCGTATTATCGCTGGATTTTCGAAAACAAACCCTCTTTATAATTTTAACTCCTTTGCCCTGCATTAACTTGTTAAATTTTTTCTATGGATCTTGAACAGGAATCGTCGCCGCTCGAATCGCTCTGGCGGGAGTACGGCCGCTGTCTGCGGGATTGGGACGATCTCACGCTGGCGCGCTGGCTGGCACAAACACTCGGCCAGCTCGAAGGCCGCGCATGGCGTTTTTCACATCCGCTTGCCGTGGTCTACCGGCTGGGAGCGCAAATTGGCCATGAACGTTCCATCTGGCTCAAGCGGCTGGCCACGCCCCCGGCGGCTTACGGTGAATCGCAATGCTGCCGCGCCCCCTTCCTGCCATTGCTCACCCGTGATATACGAGAGTCTGGGCTGGTCTGCCTGCATTGCAGTGAAACGCTGATTCCGTTTGATGAAATACCGGCTGAAATTCGCGATGAACTCGGCGCATGGGCGCAACAATATGAACCGGTCCATGCCGTGGCCCATTGGGACGACCGTCAGCGCCGGCGCGGGGGGAATTACGATTCTGCCTTTGAAAACGCCGCGCAACAGGCGGAGAAATTTCTTTCACGCGCAGGAAGAGACCTGGCGCCCCGGCTTCTGAATTCTTACGCCACCATCATTTGGGAAGACCAGGATGAATGCCTGGAGGTGCGCCCGGAAGATGTAACGCTTTAGCTATGATTCGCTGGATTTTCAAATGGGTCCTGCGCCTGGCTTTACTGGCGGTAGTGCTTTTCATCATCCTGCTGCTATCGCTCAATTCCATCATCCGCATCGTCATGGAGCACAATATCCGCTCACAGACCGGCATGGACGCGGAAATTGGACGGGTGGAACTGGGGTTAACCAAACCAACCCTCGAAATTCAAAATCTCAAAATCTACAATCCGCAAAGCTTCGGCGGCACACCATTTCTGGACATTCCGGAAATCCATGTGGAATACGACCGTGTGGCCCTGGCGGAAAAGGAAATTCACGTAACTCTATTGCGATTTAATTTGGGCGAGCTCGACTTTGTCAGGAATGAGAACGGGCAACTGAATATTGATGCCATGGCGAAAACGCCGAAAACAAAATCCCATGGTACCGCAACACCGAATTTCAAAAAGGAAACCGGCTATGACTTCAAACAGATTGATATGCTGAATGTCTCGTTTCACACAGTAAAATACATCGACCTGAAAAATCCCGCCAACAACCGGGAACAAATCATCGGCCTGCAAAACTGCGTGGTGCCCAATGTAAAATCACCCAATGACCTGGCCGGCCTAGCTTTCCTGATTGGTCTGCGCAGCAATCATTTTTTTGACCCGCTCCTCGCTCATCCCCAGGATTCCAATACCTTGCAAAGCATTCTTAATTTGTTTGGGGTGATGATGTAATATTTAGCCCTTAAACTATTTTAGTATTTTGCCCAATCGAAAAATTTTTTAGCATTATCCCGTGTCACGTAATTCCCTGAAATCTGCCGCGCGCCTGGTAGTCAAACTCGGCACGGGCGTGCTGACCGACCGCCGCAAGCAAATCGACCCGGCGCAGTTGGGCCAACTGGTCGCGCAAATCGCCGCACAACGAAAGGCGGGCAAAGAAGTCGTGCTCGTGAGCAGCGGCGCGATTGGCGCGGGCATGGGCATTCTCGGCTACGAGAAGCGTCCCACCGAACTCTCCGAACTCCAGGCCTGCGCGGCCGTGGGCCAACCGCGCCTGATGGCGCATTACGCCGAAGCGTTTGCCAAACACGATTTGCACGTCGCCCAGGTATTGCTCACGCACGATGATTTGGAACATCACGAGCGCCATCTGAATGCCCGCAATACCCTGGTCACGCTCCTAGGCCGTGGCGTAGTGCCCATTATTAATGAAAATGACGCCGTTTCTTTGGCTGAAATCAAATTTGGCGACAATGATAAATTGTCCGCATTGGTTGCATCGCTATTGCCCGCGGATTTGCTGGTAATTTTAACGACCGTGGACGGCGTATTGGAAAATTTTGGCAAGGCCAATCCACGCACCATTTCAGTGATCGAACAAATTGACGCTGACATTGAAAAGTTGGGCGGCGGAACTTCCAGTGAAACCGCGGTAGGAGGGATGAAGTCCAAAATCGAGGCGGCAAAAATTGCGGTTCGTTCCGGCATTCCACTCGTGATTGCCTCGGGCAAAAAGAAGAATGCCGTCGGAGACATTCTGGCGGGTGAAGATGAGGGAACGATGTTTGTTGCCCAACCGACAAAACTTCAGGGCCGCAAACGATGGATCGCCTTCTTCCATCATCCAAAAGGCTCGCTGTTCGTAGATAACGGAGCGAAAAAGGCATTGCGCGAAGATGGAAAGAGTTTACTTCCACCGGGTGTCGCCCGTTGCGAAGGTAATTTTGAAGCCGGCGACGTCATTCGCATTTGCGACCTGGACGGCACGGAATTCGCCCGCGGCATCGCCAAGTTCAGCGCGGAAGAAGTCCGTGAGAAAAAACCTGCCCGCGTGGAACTGGTGCACCGGGACGACCTGGTTATTTTGTAAGCAATCTTCGCATCGCTAACATGAAAAAGAAAAGCCCTCTCGAAGATTTGCTTCGTGTCATGGCCAAACTGCGTTCCCCTACCGGCTGCCCGTGGGACCGCGAGCAGTCGCACATGACCCTGCGGCGCCACGCCATTGAGGAAGTCTACGAATTGATTGATGCAATCGAGGCGCGGGACGATCACGAAATGGCGGAAGAGCTTGGCGATTTGTTGTTGCAAGTGGTTTTCCATTGCCAACTGGCCCGCGAGCGGAAGGCGTTCGATTTTGACCGTGTTTGCCGGATGCTCGTTGAAAAACTGATTCGCCGGCACCCGCACGTTTTTGGGAAAACCAAAGTCAAAAACGTTGATGAAGTTTGGGCGAACTGGGAAAAAATCAAACGCGCGGAAAAGCACGGCACCATCCGCGCACGACATTCAGCTTTTGATGGAATTCCCAAACATTTGCCCGCGCTTTTGCGTGCAGAGAAACTGATAAAGAAAGCGCGCAAAACCTTGCCGAAAAGTCAGCTGACAACCAGCCAATCAGGACAGCAAACCGGACAATCTATCCTGGCTAAAGAATTGTTCGAACTGGCGGCCCAGGCACAAGCCCGGGGATGGTCCGCGGAACAATTATTAAGCGCTGAGATTAAGAAGCGAGAACGGGGATTCCGGAAAATTGAGAAATCTGTCCAGCCTAATTCTGTGAAATCCGCCTAAGGATAGCGTCTACCTGCCGCGAATGGTTCTGCACGTCACCTTCCGACCAGACCAGGAAATCAGCCCGGGCAATCTTTTCAGTGACAGGCATTTGCGCGGCAATCCGGTTAGTAATTTGATCCGGCGCCCAGCCGCGGGCCTGAAGGCGTTCACGCCGTGAGTTTTCCGCGCACGCCACGCAGATAATCTTATCAAAATGCGATTCTGCCTGAGTTTCAAAAAGCAGAGGAATAACGACTACCGCAAGCGGGCAATTCTCCTTGCGCCATATTTCGATTTGCGACAGCCACCGTTCCCGTATACGGGGATGCAAGATCGCCTCCAGCTTTTTGCGGGCAACGGTATCGGAAAAGACGACATTAGCCAGATCACCACGACACAAGGCGCCGTCAGGTGAGATTATTTTATTACCAAAGGCAGCTTGAATTTCAACAAGGGCCGGCTGGCCCGGTTGGACCAGATCATGAGCGAGGCGGTCAGTATCCACAACTTTTGCGCCGGCCGCCTGCAGGAAGGTAGCGGCGGTAGACTTGCCCATCCCGACCCCGCCGGTCAATCCGCATAGTTTCACAAAAGTTGAATAACTATCACGGCACTTGTGCGCGATAGAAGCGATACGGCAGCGAAGTAACCGTGTCGGTAAAGGTAAACGGCGGCGTGTTCGTATAAATATTCACCCAGTTTATAAGATTGGTGGAAGCCTGGATAACGGTAGCCGGCCCTGCGCTCACAGTAAGGTTGAATTTGCCGCCATTGACGGAAGCGCCACTCATTATTGGGGCGGTTAAGACTGTCACATTGAAGGTGAGGGAAGCTGAGCCGTCATCCGGGTTTTGGTCTGGAGTAAGAGCGGTAACGCTGGCAGAATCAATGGCCATACCCTGTGAGCCCGCCAGAACGGTCAAATTCTCCTGGGCGCCTGCTGTAACCGGAAGATTTCCAACATTCCACGTTATCGTTTGGCCGCTGGGAACAATCGAGCCCGTCGTTGCATTCGATGAAACTAAAGTAAAGCCCAGGGGTAACGTATCGTAGACCACTACATTACTGGAAACATTAGGCCCATAATTGGTAACGCCGATGGAAATGGTCGAATTGTTACCGGTAAAGAGATTCGTGGCTGTGGCATTAATCGTCAGGAAATCGTCAGCGACATAGCCGATCGGATTGGCGGTAGTAACGGCGATCGCCCAACCATTAGAGATAATGCCAGAGTTGAATGTTTGGTCATCCTGCACGAAGAGGTACCAATTGCCGTTGGGGTTTCCACCATTTAAAGCCGCCATGGTCGAGCCATAAGGAGGCAACGGGGCAGAAAGGTGCGTAAATACGTTAGTGGAAGGAATGGTAATCAACGCACTGATTAAATTAGATCCATTGGGAGAACCCAAACCAGTACATAGATCATAACCAGGCGCGGCAAAATATTCGTTGCCCAGGATAAAATTGGTATTGTTTCCGGTTGTGACGTCATGGAAACAGTTGGTGTAAATGGCGCTTTTGCCGATGGCATAAAGAGCGGGATTGAGGAATCCAACTGTTGACTTGCTGCTGGCGAGAGCCTGCTGATTGACCAGCGCCGTAAAGGCCGCCCATAACGGCGCCGCCGCACTGGTGCCGCCGAAGAAACCAGTCTGACCGTTCTCAAAAATGACATAGAGATTATCCGCCGTCAGCGCCACGTCAGGGATATTGCGCAGGGTAGTGGACCCCTGGTTGTTCGCCATGGAGATTCCCTGCTGCCAGCCTGGAATAGGAAGGCCATTGAAATTGGTTCCACCGCCGCTGGCTGAATTGCCAAAACCTTGCACGAACCAACTCCAAACTGCCTCTGAAGACCACGCCCCCTGGGGACCGGTCGTATACAATGTTGTCCCGCCTACGAGCGTGATGTTTGTATCATCCGCATATTCTTCAATCTGTTCATTGCCGCTGTAATACGCACCATCATCACCGGAGGCCTGGAAAAAGCTCTGCCCTTGCACGGCCATTTCCTGATAAAACAAATCATAGGCCGGATTATCACCGATTCCCCAGGAAGAACTAATTTGTTTGGCAGTATCATCGGCGGCAATACGGTTCAACAGGTCAACCGGACTGTTCAAGCCGCCATTGGGAGCCTCATAAACGATAATAGAGGCGTTGGTTGCCATGGAAATGATCATTTCAATGTCCAAAGAGACTTCGGGATCGCCAAATGCCGTTGGCGAAGGCACACCGCCATTAACCGCTATGTTTGTCAGGGTAACACTTGGCAGACCAGCCTGGGCTTCGTAGGCGAGGATGTCCGCAGTGAAATAACCGTCCAATTCAAATAATGCGATGGACTGGCCAGTGCCATCCAGTGAAACGCCTGGAACATACGCAGCGCGAAAATCCTTTCCCATATATTCACCGCCTGGCCCCGAGCCAAAGGCCGGTTTGACATTGGTCGGCTTGGCGGACATTTGATGAAAAAGAGGTTGCGGAATGACGAAATTATCCAAACCACTGATGTGCATTATCGGAAGCGAGGCGTTTATAGACGGGTCCTTGTCCGGTGCATAGAATTCGCGGTTTTCTTTTGGGTGATGATAGGTGCGGAGTTTGACTTGAAATGCTTTTTCAATGTCGGAAACCCTGCCACGCACATCGAGAACCATATGGTTCGATGAGGTTCCAATGATGCTCAATCCGTTCACTTTCGCAAAATTTACGGCCATTTGATAATCCTGCTCGTTGGGGCCGAATTGTCCGTAGAATTGGCCGGGCGTGAGGAAATGGCGATAATTAGGGCTGGAAGGATCGTAAACCTGGCTGATTAAATCAGCGAGGCCCTTTTGATTATGCAACGGCAGGCTTATGGCCAAATCCAATGTTGAATTGGTGGCCAGGTCGCCCGTGGTGCGCAAACCGAATCTTGAAATGGCAGACGGCACATGGCCATGCAGTGTTTTCGTAGTCTGCGCTGTAGCGCCGCGCGGAAACAAAGCCAGAGCCAGAACCGCTACCAGCCCGACATTAAATATATTTCTATTCGTTTTCATTGCCGATCAAGGGAAGTTGGGTATAGCAGCGTCCTGGGTCGGTTTGTAGACGCCATTCGTAATTGGGGTTGAAACAGTGGTCGTGGACGGCAGCGAATTGGTAGCTGTGTCACTAAATGTAATTATAACGTTGTTCGCCCCGACGTTTGGCGTACCGACACCTGACATAAGGAGGGTATCCTGTTGTCCGGGCGACATTACCAATGCGCCGACTGCATTCGGCGAGGAATGAGTAAAGTTCGTAAAGGTCACGGATGTGCCTACCAGAACGCCACCGACGTTGCTTACGACAATCATCGAAGGATAAGGCGAGGCAAGGGCGGCCTGGAAATTCGCCGGCGATGCCGGGATGGTGATCGTATTCGTATTAGCAAATATTGTAGTCATACTGCCGATGCTCAAGGCAAAGGCATTAGTGCCAATATTGCGTCCACTGTCCTGCAACGCGAATTCAGCCAATATTGTCTGGCCATTGGTGCCAACGGGCGTCAGCGTGAATTGATGCGAGACGGAAGGACCGTTTACGACTAGTGATCCCAAGGTTTGTGCTGTAGAGGGCGATGGATTAATGGTACCGCCAGCGGACAGCAAGGTAACCATCAGATTGGCCACATTCGTACCACCAGCAGCACGGAAGGCGAATGACAATGTGGCCGGAACATTCGATTGCAGAATGCCGCCCGGAGGAGTGTTAGGGGAGCCTGGCACCAACGCTACGCCGGCCGGTACGACAAAGCTGCCGTTATTGTTTAAGATCGTCAGAGTAGCTCCCGACGGCGCCATGAGAACACCATTGGTAGGATTGGACAGTTGCAAGAGGATGGTCTTGTTCGGCTGCACGCCGGTGCTGCCAATGACCGTGACAGCAAAACTGGCGCTGGTTTGACCATTGGTGAAGGTCAAAACGCCATTGGTTGGGAAGTAATCTGTACCGGCTACGGCTGAGCCTCCCGCCGCAGTCCCAAACGCAACAGTCGAAACTGTATTTGTGTTATCTGTGCGCTCGACCGTGATATTAGCGATGCCGCTATCCAAAATTGAATAGTTGGCGCTGGAGAATGACAGGCCGGAATTGCTGTCAATAATGGTGACGACCTGGTTGCTGGGAGAAATAATCTTCGCCGGCGGAACCGGAATAGCATTAGACAGAATCAGCGAGAACGTTCTCGAGCCTGTAATCAGGCTGTTGTTAAGGATGGGGACGGAAATCGTATTGGTAGCGATGCCGTTGGTAAAGACGAGTATGCCACTCACAGGAATAAAGTCCACATTCGCCTGGG
>DATJXK010000146.1:0-12255 GCA_035500235.1 Pseudomonadales bacterium
GATTGGTCTCGCGCGATACGGTTTGGATGCGTGCAGAATAATCCACATGCGTGACCGCCGGGAGCGTTGAATGCCCGACCTTCAGCAGATCAAAACCACTTACATCCGATTTAGGCGATTGGCGCAGCTCCTCTTTCACCGGGGCGACAAGCAGCATGTAGGGCGAATCGGCATCCATCTCGAAATAATCGTTTACGCGCTCACGAAGAACGATTGGGGCGAAGGGCCTGAATGATTCGCGGAACTTGATTTTCAAATTCATTGCCGATTGCAACCGGGGAGAACGCGGATCACCGAGGATGGAGCGGTTCCCCAGTGCGCGCGGGCCAAATTCCATGCGGCCCTGGAACCAGCCGATGACTTTTTCCTCTTTTAAAAGATCAGCGGTAAAATTCAATAGTGAAGGCGTATCCATTTTTTGAAACACAGCACCATTGGATCGCAACGACGCTTCGATTTCGTCGTCAGAAAATTCCGGACCCAGGAGAGCCGATTGCATCGAATCGCCTGCTTTGGCTGCGCGCGGGGGCGCCTCGCGATGCGAATGCCATGCCACGAGTGCAGCGCCCAATGCGCCGCCGGCGTCCCCTGCCGCCGGCTGGATCCATAAATTCTCAAAGATTTTTTCGCGAAGGATGAGCCCATTGGCGACACAATTGAGCGCCACACCCCCGGCCAGACAAAGATTTTTTTGACCCGTAGCTGCTCGCGCATGGCGCGCCAGGAGCAGCATGATTTCTTCGGTCACCGCTTGAATTGAACGGGCCACATCCATGTGCCGTCCTTCGATTTTTTCCTCTGGCCGGCGCGGCGGTCCGCCAAAAAGCTGATAAAACTTCCCGTTAGTCATGGTCGTGCCATGCAGAAAATCAAAATAATCCAGGTTCAACCGGAACGAACCATCGGGTTTTATATCAATCAACTCGCGGCGGATGGCATCGGCAAACGACGGTTTACCATAGGGAGCCAGGCCCATGAGTTTATATTCGCCGGAGTTGATGCGGAAACCGCAATAGTCTGTAAATGCCGAGTACAACAAACCCAGCGAATGCGGAAACCGAATCTCCTTCAGCAACTTGATTTCATTCCCTCGCCCGACGCCGATGGTCGTCGTCGCCCATTCCCCGACGCCGTCAATGGTGAGGATCGCTGCCTCATCAAATGGAGAGGGATAAAACGCACTGGCGGCATGCGCCTGGTGGTGTTCGGTAAAAAGAACCGGGCAATCCGCCCGCAACCCGGTTAGTTCGGAGCGGATCGTTTTGCGCAAATCAAGCTTGCCGCCCAGCCAGTTTGCAATGGTGCGCGGAAACGTTTTCAAACCGCGCGGGGCGACAGCCAGGTACGTTTCCAGCAGGCGCGTGAATTTCAGGAGCGGTTTGTCATAAAACACAACCGCATCCAGTTGATTTTGCTCCAGGCCGGCGTAGCGCAGGCAGAATTCCACCGCATTGATGGGAAAATCCGCATCGTTCTTTTTCCGCGTAAAGCGTTCCTCCTGCGCGGCAGCAATAATCTCCCCGTCAACAAGCAGGGCCGCGGCGGAATCGTGATAAAACGCCGACAGGCCGAGAATATGGCGCGGCGGGGGCATGAATCAAAAGAAAGGATACAGCGCCCAAACAATCCCGGAACTGGCGGTGAAAATAATAATCAGCCCGAGCAGCAACAGCAGCACAACCAGGGGAATCAGCCACCATTTTTTTTCCTGCCGGGCGAATGTCAGAAATTCTTTAAAGAGCGACCACATAGTTTTCGGTTTTGGTTAATGGGCAGGAAAATGATTTTTCACAGGTCCTTATTTTGGGGCTTTGAGGCTGGCTTGAATGGTTTCAAGATTTTGCCGCGCAGTCACGTTGGCCGGATCCAGTTGCAATGTGGTTTGAAACTGTTTGAGCGCCTCATCGGTTTTGCCCAGCTTGACCAGGGCGAGCCCATTATCCAAATACCCCGGCGCAAAGTCCGGGCGGGTATGGATAACTGCGGCAAACTGCTCTTGTGCTTCGTCGGTTCTCCCTGCCGATGCAAGCTGGCTGCCGAATAAATACCGGGCCTGCCAGAAATTGGGATTCATGTGGACGGCAGTATTAAAAGATTCCAGGGCTTCGTTCCCCTGGCCCTTGGTGCTCGCACTCACGGCTTGATACAAATAGTCCACCGGCCCGTTCGGCTGATGATCGGCAGCGGCACGGTAATGGGCGAGCGCCTCATTCCAGTTTCCATTGATTTGCTCCATGAATCCCCAGTCTTGATACGCTTCGACCGAGCCCGGGTCAATGCTAAGCGCGCGGGAAAAATACCTGACAGCCTCGGCGGTTTTCTGCTGGTTCGCCAGGAGCATTCCCATTTCGACCATGGCCGGCGCATAATTTTTTTGAATGGCCAGCGATCGCAAGAAGTTTTTTTCCGCGCCATCTATATCGCCCAACCGGACAAGCAGCCGGCCAATGATGCAAGGCGTCACGGGGTTCTGCGGCAGGAGTTCGCTCACCTTTTGTTCTTCCGCGGGGGCATCCGCCAAATCGCCGCTCTCGTCTAAAAATTGCGCATGATTTTCGCGCAAACAATAGTCATCGGGATTTAACGCCAATGCTGTCTGGTATTCGGCCCGGGCCTGCACGCGGGATTGGACGGTTATTTCCGATTTCAATTCCTGCAGTTTGGCCTGGTAAAATTCCGCGCGCTGGGCGTTATTCAATTGGTCAGTAAATGGCGGCTCGGAGACGCGGTTGTAACTGTCCTGCCAAACCCGGTAACGATCCCACGGCGTGACCGCCAGTCGCTGGTCACAGAGTTCCGAGGATGCCCATTCGCTTTTGCCGTGCGCCAGGATGGATTTGGGCAGCAGCTTCATGGCTTGTTCGGCAAAGGCCAAGCCCAGCAAATAATTACCATCAAAATTCAAATGCACGTGCTCGTAAAATAATTCATTGCCGGGAATCGCCGCCGGGGAGTTTTGGGCCAGGACTTTAAAGGCATCTAAAAAATAGACGCCCCGGCTCGCATTCGTGTTGGCCGCGTCCTCAATAATTTGATTGATCCGGCCATCGGCGCGGAAAGCCAGCGTATCGTTATCGCGAGCCATTTTAAATTCACTCAAAGCCTGGTTAAAATTCGTCAACGCTAGCTGGCAGCGCCCCATGCGAAAATGCAGGTCGGCATAGTGCGGATCAATCGCAGCTGCCTGCTCATATTCTTTGAGCGCAGCCGGGTAATTGCCGTTTGATTCCAGCGAGATGCCCTGCGCATAAATGCCATCCCATTCATCCTGTTGAATATTTTTCAAACCGGCGGAATGCAGCGAACCGAAGGGAGCACAGTCCTTCAAATTGCTGCCGACGGTGCTCAAAATAATAGGCACACCGGCGCCCTGTCCCGCGCGCAGGATATCGTCCAGGTTTTGTTTGAAATTTTCGTAGGCGCGCAGCCGTTTGGGATCGTTGTAGGGAAGCTGGTTCTCCTTAAACATGTTCAAGCCACTCCACATCTGCGGGCCGGACGCGCGGTTCAAGCCCCGCACCACGCTATCCAGCAATTGGCCATCCCGGGTGGATTTGAGCGCAATAGAGGCGCGGATTAAATCGATTCCCGCCATTCGCGAACCGAACACGGTGGCTGCGCCAAAAGGGCCAACCATTTCGTTGTTACCCATGTAAATTATCCAAAGGTCGCCATCCCGTTGCGCACACTCGCGCGCAATGGGCAAAATCACGTGCGAATTGATGGCCGTCATGGCTACGCAGACCACTTGAAAATGGGTGGAAGGAAAACGTTCGTTGAGCAGGACCTGCAAATAACGCCAGGCGCCGAAAGTGGGATCCGGATCACCCAGGGCCGCCGATTCACCAAACACAAAAATGCGGTAAGTATTGGCCGGCTTCTGGACTTCCATGCGCATCGGCACCGGAGTGCGGGCCAGGGCAGGCGGAAAGAACCGGTAACCGAACCGGTCGTTGGGCACATAATAATCCCGGCCTTCGATTTTGGTTTTGAGAAAAAAACTGACGGGATAACCGTAGCCGCACAAACGCAGGGCCAGCTCCAGGCCGCCGCCCACCAGCAGCAGGGCAGCAATGGGCGTCAAGATTCGGAAGAGCCACAGGCGGCGCCGGGAAATGTTCAACACCGGCCGGTCAACCACTACATTCTTATCTTTCGCACGACGCGCTTTTTTTGAAGAGTGTCTTTTTTGTTTCAAATGAATTCACTCTGATTTAAAACCCGGCACACCAAATTGCCACTCTGCGACGGGAAATATTGGTTGGAATTCTAGAAGATAAAAAAGCCATCACAAGCCTTTAAAAATTAGGGGAAATCGCAATCGGTTTGTGCGAAAACTTGATAAATGGCGGAAGCTGGTTAAGACTAATGAAAAAGGAATGTATGAAAATCACCTACTACGGCCACTCCTGTTTCGCCGCGGAAATCGCCGGAAAACATCTTCTGTTTGACCCATTCATCACCCCCAACCCGCTGGCTAAGTCTGTGGATATCAAAAAGATCCAGGCGGATTATATTCTCATTACCCACGCCCACGATGATCACATGGCCGATGCGGCAACGCTCGCGAAACAAACCGGCGCGACGGTCATCAGTAATTTTGAAATCGGCGAATATCTCGCCGAACGTGGAGTCGAAAAAACGCACAGCCTGAATCCGGGCGGGAGCTATTCTTTTGGCGCCGGCCGGGCGAAACTCGTCCAAGCCATTCATTCCAGTTCTTTTTCCGACGGTACATACGGAGGCGTGGCCGGCAGCTTTGTAGTCGAATCACCCGAGGCCAATTTCTATTTTTCCGGTGATACGGCGCTGACGCTGGACATGAAATTATTTGGCGAAATAGCCAGGCTCAAACTGGCCATCCTGTGCATCGGCGGTAATTTCACGATGGACATTGACGACGCCATTCGCGCCGCGGAATTACTCCAATGCAAAGACGTCATGGGCGTGCATTATGACACGTATCCGCCGATTAAAATTGATCATGCGGCGGCGAAAGAAAAATTTAAGGCAAAGGGTTTGAACCTGCATCTGCTGCCGATTGGCGGGATGCAAGAGTTTTAACTTAACAACATCAATCCTAACAATACGAAGCCGAGCAACCCCCAACCAACAATCTCAATTTTATTCCGCCATAACGCACCGCATATAACGCAAACCGAGGAAATCGTTATAAGGCCAATATAAATCAGCGCATCGGGAAAAAAGAGAAATGGCCCAAAATGCCACATGCCCGTGACAAGTCGATTAAGCTCGGGATTGTATAAACAGCCCGTACTCGGCAATATCATCATCAGAAGTAAAGAACCAAAAAGGAGAGCGCCGAGAATGCGGAGCCAACGCCAGCCCAGTTTCTTATGTTCCGTTTCAGTTGTCATTTTGAAGTTCAGGGAACAGCTATTGCCATACCATTTTAATTGCTCACTGTGTACGAAAGCGATTTGGTCATCGGGCGGCGGTCTTCAAAGTCTCGAAACCCGCGCCGATGATAGAATGCGCGACCGTCCGCGTTGTGGTTGAGCACGTAAAGATCTATCGCGTGTGCGCCCTGCGCCCGGGCAAACTTTTCGAGTAGTTCCAATGCACGGGAACCGTGCCCCTGCCGCCGGTGCGGTTCCAGGAGAAAGAAGTCGGTCAGGATAACGTATTCGCCTCCGATTTCATGGTCGAAAGCGCGGGTGAGGACAGCGTAGCCGATAGCCTCGCCATGGACCATCAATTCAAAAAACCAGCCGAACCGATCAGATTCCAGCAATCGCGACACGCCCGTCTCGACGGTGCGATTGAATGGAAGGCCCTCGTAGGCGAAGTATTGGCGGACCCATTCACAGGCAGAGGCCGTGTTGGAGAGGGGCATGAGGGACAGTTCGGCAGTGTTCATTTAGGCAAAATAGCCGGTGACAATAAGAATACAAGGGGAGCATTCCCGATTAATAACGGCGAACGTATTTTGAGCAGACGGCTGCGCGGCAGCGCAGCCCTACCGTCATGCAGCTAGTCGGTCAAATCACGTTTACTGCAGCTGCAACCGATAAAACATATTGGTCGCACCGGGGACAAAGGCGTTGGTGAGCGTGAGTGAGAAATTGCCGTTGCTGTCGAATTGGTTCGTGGCGATGGGTATCCAGACGGCTCCCACCAGGTTGCTGGTGGCCAGCACATAATATGGCCAGCCGCTCGCGCCGCCTGAACCGGTCAGCGTCAAATTCGCGCCGGTGAGTTTGAAGCTGGCAATGGCCGGGGAAGTCAGCGCGACGATGGAAAGGGTGCCTGACGTATTTAACTGGCTCGTATTCCAGGCCAGTTTTCCGGTTAGAGTGGGCAGCACCATGCTCGAAAAGCCGCCGGTGAAATTGCCGGCGCTGAACAATTGAAAATGGTCGCCACTGACGAGCAAGCCGCCAAGGTTGGTCACGACCAGCGTTCCGCCTTCGGCAAACGTACCGGTAACCCTCACGGCGGAATTGGTCACGGCCGTAGCCTGGATGACCGACATGAGCGTGACGCTGCCGGCGTCAAGGGTAAGCGTGTTGCTAACGGTCAGCAATCCCTGCCGGACGCCCGGGGCAAGCATGCCGCCGGCATTCACGGTGACCGGCCCGGCGACAATGCCATTGCCGCCCAGCGCGCCGCCGTTGTTGACGATGACAGCGCCGGCGCCCGTGGCACTGCCGACGGCATTACTGGCCACCAGCGTTCCGCCATTAATGGTCGTACCGCCGCTATAGGTGTTGGCCCCGCTGAGGATCAGCGTGCCGGTGCCGATTTTAATCAGAGAAGTCACTCCGGCATCGGCGATGACACCTGCATAAGTGTTCGTGGTGTTTTTCGCGCCAATGCGCCAGGTCGGATTCAGCGATGACACACTGCCCGAACCGATGAACGCCGTAGCTGCGCCGCCCAGTTCACCGAGGTCGATGGTTTCGTTATTGGCGTTGATGTTATACAAATTCACGCCCGCGTTCAGGAAAATCGCAGCATTCGCGTAGCCTTTGCTGTTGTTAATGCGAAAATCGCCGGTGTTGTAATACTCGGTGCCGTTGGGCGGCGCGCTGACATTGATCAGCCCGGTGAAAGCCGACCAATCGCCGCTGAAATAGTCGCGGACATATTCCACGGTCACGTTGAGCGTTCCGCCGCCGGTCAGCGCGCTGGTAAACGGCGAGGCGTAACCAAAGCGCGCCGGGAGCAGCAGGGTTCCCGTCTGGCCCGATGGGACGTTAAAGGTGTTGACGCAACCGCCCCAGCCGTTGCCACTGTCACGGGCGCCGTAGCCGTTGAAATCCACCGTGCCGCCATCCAGCGTGACAGGGCCGCTGCCCCACGCCGCGCTGTTCGCGCCGACGTTGCCGGGAATAACCGTCCCGCTGATAACAGTCCCACCGGAATAGAGATTGGTGTTGTTGATGGTTAATGTGCCGGAACCGGTCTTAACCAATTCTGTAGTGCCGGAAATGGAACCGGGCCCGTTCAAGGTATAATTTTTGGAAGCATTGAACGTCACCAAAGCCGGTTGCGGTGTGCCGGCGATTGTGACCGGCACGTTGTTCGAGCCGGTATTATCGAACATCAATGTATCGCCGTTGTTAAAGATAGTTCGCACGTTGTTAGTCTTGCAATTATCCGCGCCGCTCACATCCCAGATATTCGCCGCGCCATCGCCTTCCCATGTAAGCGACCGGGGCGTGATAACGATATTGGCCGCGGGCGTCGCGCTGGCTTCAGGCGAGTTTGGCCCCAGGCCGCTGGCGTTGGTGGAAGCCACCACATAGTAATTGGTCGTCCCATTAACCAGGCCGGTGTTGGTGTAGCTCGTGCCGGAAATGTTGCCGGCTACCAGGTTGGTTTCCTCGCCGCTGCTGGTTCCAACGAAGAGATAATAACCCGTCACTCCTCCCACGGGAGTCCAGCTCAACACTACTTGCGCGTTGCCGGGGAAGGCCGACAGGCTGATGGGCGCGCCGGGCGGCGGAACGACAGTGGTCGTGCTGCTGCCCGATATGCCCGCGGCATTGACTGCCGACACTTGATAATAGTAGGTCTGGGACGTATCCAACCCGGCGTCGGTGTACGTGGTCTCGGTAACATTCTGCACGTAAATGTACGGCCCGCCGCTGCTCGTCGCATGGCGAACGATGTAACCAACCGCCCCGGGCACCGCCGACCAATTAAGAATGACACTGGTGGAATCAAAAATGCCGGTCAACGAACCGGGAGCCGAGGCCGGTGGCACGGGCAGCGGAACGCCCGTAGCCGCGAGGGAATTAGTGCTCGTGCCGGCGGCGCTGGTCGCGGTAACAGAATAACTGTAAATGCTTCCGTCGGTTACTGCCGTGTCGGTAAAACTCGTCGTGGTATTGGTATTGTTCAGGATGATCGTGGATAAAACATTCGAGGCCCCACCGCCGTTATTGACCAGCGTGGAGCGATAAACAGTGTAGAAATTTGCATTGGCCGAGGCGCTCCAATTCACCGTCACGCTCTGGTGTCCAATACTTCCAATCGTCACGCTGGCCGGGGGAGCCGGCGGAGTCGTGGCGTACGACCCGGGAGTGGTAGCTGTGCTTTGTGTTGAATTGGCGCTGGCGCCCACCGGATTGACCGACTGCACGACGTAGTAATAGGTGAGTCCATTCACGGCGGTGTTGTCAACGTACGTTGCGTTATTGGGTCCGCTGCCGCAAACCGGGCCGGTGACGCCGTTGGTAATGGAAACATAGCCGGTGCCGCTGGTCTGGGAGCGCAAGATGTTATAGCTCGTAGCGCCGGGTTGTGCCGGCCAGCAAATTAAATTTTGCCCATTCCCCGGATAAGCCGTGACGGCGCCCGGCGGCGGTGGAATATAGCCGGGAACTTCGAGCCGGATATAGTCGTACATGGCGTGATCGGCGAAATAACCGTCCCCGTTGACTTTGCTGGTTTGGCGCAAACCAATGGTAATGGTATTTTGGCCGGCCTGAAGGTAAGAGGCGGGAAAGCTAATCCGGTTGTCGCTGAAGATTCCGTGGATGCCTTCGCGAATGGTGGCATCGCTTTCGTTGCCCGAACTGATATAGGCAGGATTGTAACCGGAGGTTCCGGCGAGTGGCGTGCCATTGACCGCCACCGTGATCGCCCCCTGGTAATCAGACGATAACGCCATATAAAATGAAGCCGTCCCGGAGGGAGCCGAAGCGAGGTTGAACGTGATGGTGGAGCTGGAATCGTTGTAAAAACCGGTATTGTCCACCACGCAAGGCTGGACATAATTCCAGTCGGTGGACCAGCGGCTGGAACCGACGGTGTATTTCGGCCCCGTGGGAAAATCGAGCGGGTATTCCAAAAATTTCGTCCAGACGGGCATCGGATTCGTTGGGCCGGGACCGATATCGCCCACCCAAAAATCATCGCCGTGGCGGAACTTCGCGCCGGTACGGTCCGGATAACCGATTTCAAAAACCGTTGGGCCCACGCGGTTGGGCGTCCAAATCACCTGGTTGAGATTATTGGTCGCGCCTGCCGTTACGGTCACGCTGAATTGCGGTGTAGGGATATCCAGTTCATTCGGCGCGCTGCCGCCAGTTTGCGCCTGGGATTGAAACGTTCCCGCCGCGCCGGGGCCGAAGGCATACAACGTATAATTCGCGCCGGCGATGACGTTGGGGATGACGAAATTTCCGTTGGCATCCGTTTTCACCCAGAACTGGTACGGCTTATACCATTCCTGAAAATCGTAGGTGCCGGTGGAGGCGGGATTGGGCTGCTGCTCAACGCCCACCCACAAATTGGAGGCGCTGGCGTTCGGATTGTAGATATCGTGAATCACGATTTGTCCCGAGACCGCGCCACGGCCGGACGCCGGGGTGTAATTTGGATTGGCAAACCAGGAATATGGCCACGCGGAAGACTCGGCGGCAGATTGCGCGAGTGCGTCGGCGTAAAGCGCCTGGGCGGCTGTGTTCGTCACCGTGATGGTGTTCGTGATGGCATTGCAATAAATGAAATGAGGGCCGCAGACCTTGGCCCAGACTTCGCCGGACGCCCACGAGGAATCGGTGCCGCCTCCATAATGGCTGCCGTGCGGCGTGTTCAGGATGGTCGTCCCGATATGACACATCAACTCGCGCTTCATTGGGCCGCCGGGCATATATTCATCGCTGCCCGCGACATCCCAAATGCCGATATTTTTCCCACCGGTGCCGACGCTGCTCCAGCCCCAGACATGTTGGACGCTGTAATCGGCGGAGTATTTGTATTTGTCCTCGTATTGCCCCGCGTAGATGCCATTGGTCCATAGGGAACATTCCACCGGCGCGCCCTGGACACCGACCGCGCCGTTCGCGGGGGACACCGCCATCAAACGGTTTCGATTCGCATCCACGCTCATCCAGTTAAAAATGGAACCGGCATAGATATTGTCGCGGCATTCGCCCAGGGTCATTGCACCGTCCTGGGTGCGATGGATCCAAATGGGCGTGACGTAAAATCCGGTCGAACCCTGCACCATGGAAAAATGCACGTCCACCTGGCCGCTGGCCGCTGAATCGAACAGGATGCTCACCTCGGCATAAGCGGACGTGTTGGCAACGACGGAATACGTAGGCGTACCGGAACCAAACCCTCCAAACTCCCAATAAAGCTGGCCACCGTCAGTGCCGCCGGAAAGGACATTCAACGTCTGCGAACTGCCGGTGTTGTTGAAGGTATAATTGATCTGGTCAATGACCGCGCTGGTCTTGTTGATGTGGATGGAAACGATGCCGTTGGCCATGGTTACTGTTCCATCGCCGTTATCCACCAGGGTGACACTGGGGCCGTTGCCCGTCCCGCCGCCGGGCAGGTTCGCCATCGCCGGGGCGCAGGGCATGATTAAAAGGGCGGCAAAAATGCAGATTGGAAGCCTGCGTACGATAAAATGGAGGGCACTACTGGCCAACGGGTTGGATTGCATGGAGTAAAATCGTGCCTAATGTAGCATGATTTTACCCGATGGTCAGTCACCAGAATTGGCTAGGTGGTGACAATAGATGATAGCGGTGCCCCCCGGGGTTAGTGATGATTTCCTTTAGTCCTACCCCCGGGGGACCCCTTCCGTAGCCACGTGAAACGTGGTAACCCTTCCGAAGATGAAATCCTTGACCACGGATGTTCCCTTTGATTTTTAGTAGTCCGTTCCCTCAACACCTCAATGTCAAGTCAAAGCTATCCACAGATTTTGCTTGCGAACAAAGCGAATAACTTTTTCTGTCCACCGTGAGCGTTCCGGTAGAAAATGAACATGGCACGATTAAATGAACACTCCGGTCAAGACTGCCATCGAAGGAACAGCCGGAGCGAGCCTGCCAGCCAATTTGATCGTGCCTCTTTGTTTTTACCAAAGAACAACCGAATTACAATCGTTTGTTATTCACCTTGACGCAATAGGCCACCGGTGGGAAAGAGAAAGATGATTGATAAACCAAATTGGTGCGAAAAGTGGACATTGTTTTTAGAGACTTTGGGAATTATCGGACTCACAGTTTATTGTGTATATACTTACAAGGAATGGAGAACGTTTGATAGCGAACGTCAAACAATGGAGCAAGAATTTTTGGTAGGGGAAACCAATTCTGAAAAACAGTTGGAAGTGATGCAGCGGCAAATTGACGATTCAGAAGCCCAACAAAGAGCCATCCTCCAATTTGGAAATTTTAGATTCAAAATGACCAACATGGGGACAAATTTTTTTGGGCACCAACGTGTAAAAATCGTTTGGAATTACGATTTAAGAAATATTGGATTCTCTCCTGCGGTTGACTTACAAGGTTATGGAGAAAGCTTCTTTGAGGGTGGAGAATGGAATAAAATTACAAATGGCGGACTCCAAAAATGGGACCATGACACCATACCAACGCCTAAACCATATAGCGGAAAAATACCGACAGGTTGGGTTTTGCCCCAACAGGATTTAACAAACGGTGAGGCTTCTATCATGTCAGAATTGATGCCGGGAACCGAAGATTTTTATTGTGAAATGTGGTATAGCTACCGTGACATCTTTTGGCATTCATGGATTGTTGGTGAAGGTGGACATTTTACTTTGACTAACGGCGATTTCACTCCTGAATTTATTTACAATGGCGAATATCGTCAGGGAGCGGGAGCCAATACAAATCGCTAAGGCTTCAACAATAAGGAAGAGGCGAACTAAAACTTTTCCTAGTGTGCCCGTGTAAGGCGTCTCTGGCAGCAAAGCGCGTGAACAACTAGGAGTCAAGTTTCCATTGCGGAAGTGAA
>DATJXK010000147.1:0-7963 GCA_035500235.1 Pseudomonadales bacterium
TCCTGGACGCCGCCGGCTACCGATTATCAAGGTTACCTTGTTTCGGTCAGCATCATAGACACGAACGGAGACGTGGTGGACAGCGGGTCCTGCGCCGTTGATGAGTCGAGCGACTGGTCAAAGTTTCCCCGCTATGGTTACGTGGCCCACTACGACGCCGGATTGGACACATACCACATCATGTGGGAATTGAAGAATTACCACATTAACGGAGTAGAGTTCTACGATTGGCAGTGGAAGCATCACCTTCCTTACAATCCCGGCGCCACCTGGCCGGATGTCGCCAACCGGACTATTTATCGAAGTACGGTCACCAATCTTATCGCGGCCGCCCATTTTTACAATATGATGGCCATGAATTACAATTCGTATGGGATGGCGTGGGCCAATTACCTGACGGACGGCAGCGGAGTGACGCTTTCGATGGGGATATTCTCCAGCTCGCCAGCTTCCCTCGGAAATCAATACGGTTATTCTTTACCGAGCACTTGGGCGACAACAAATCTTTACGAGATGAACAACCGTGACACAAACTGGCAAAATTACATTTACGCCCGCGAGCAGGCGGTGTTCACCAACTTCGCCTTTGATGGCTGGCACATTGATTGCGTGGGCCAGGACACAGCGTACGATTACAACGGTAACTTCTTCAACTTGGAAGATTACAATCCCGAGTTCATCAACAACGCCAAAGCAGCGTTGGGCGTGCGAATGACTTTCAACACCGTGGACGCTGGCGGCGAGAATCAGGTAGCGCAAAACGCGAACGTTGACTTTGTTTATTCGGAGTTGTGGGGCAATAATCCAAATTATATTTCGTTTAACCAGCGCGTAAACAATGTGCGGAGCTATTGCAGCAAGTCCTTGGTGATGCCCGCTTACATGGATACCGGCTTGAATTCAGGTTATTTTAACGAGCCGGGCGTGCTTTTGACAGACGCCGCGATGTTTGCCTGTGGTGGCGCACATCTTGAGTTGGGAGATGGTAACGATATGTTGAACAATGATTATTTCCCAAAGGACAGCAATGTGTTGATGACCACTTCGCTTATGGCTGCGATGCGTACCTACTACGATTTCCTGGTTGGGTATGAAAATTTGCTTCGTGGTGACACCGTCAGCGCGAACAATACCGTAACGATTCCGGAGGTGACCACCAGCACGAACGGGAGTGCTGGGACAGTATGGGTCATTTCGAAGAAGACCTTTGGCTACAACATCATTCACCTGGTCAACTTGCTTAACAACACCAGCACGGCCTGGAACGATTACAATGGAACTTGCCCAGCACCACCGACGCTCAGCAATCTGACCGTGAAAATGTATTACAGTGGCTCGGTCGGCCGTGGGAATCTATGGTGTGCCACGCCGGACACCAACTTCGGTGCGGCCACGCAGCTCAATTACACCACAGGCAGCGACACCGGCGGCCACTACATCAATTTCACAGTGCCTCAGCTTCAGTACTGGGACATGATCTGGCTGGAGATCAATGGCACGACCAGCGCCACCAATCAGATTCGTGCGGCGAATTACGACTCCATGTCCGCCATCGGGACGGAAGCGACATCAGACACGGGTGGCGGACTCGATGTCTGCGATGTCAACAATACAAACGGGGATAGCTATGTGGCCTTTAACAATATTGATTTTGGCACCGGGCCGACAAGTATTTCGGTGCGTGTCGCCTCGGCTGTGGCCTACGGCTCGGTGGAATTTCACCTCGACAGCCCGACAGGGATGCTGATTGCAACGGTGCCGGTCGGAAACACAGGCGGTTGGCAAAGCTGGCAGACGCTAACGGCTAGTGTCTCTGGGGCAAGTGGTGTTCACAGACTTTTCGCCGTTTTCAAAAATGCGGCCTCCAATTTGAACTGGTTCCAGTTCAACTCCAACAATAACGCGCTGCCTGCTCCTTGGGTGACGGCGGATATCGGCACAGTAGGGCTGACGGGTGGCGCAACTTGGTCCGGTGGCACGTTTACTGTGACAGGTTCCGGTGCGGACATCGAAAACACGGCGGATGCATTTCGTTACGCTTATCAACCTTGCGGGCCTAACTGTGAACTGCGCGCTCGCGTCGTAACTTTGCAGAACACCAATCCGTGGGCTAAGGCCGGAGTGATGTTTCGCAATGACAACTCAACTGGCGCGATGAATGCGGCGGTTGTAGCGACTGCCGGGAACGGTGTGGAATTTCAGAGCCGCATAGCCACCGGAGGTGGCACCACGAGCACAGTTATCTCTGGCGGGACTCTGCCGTACTGGGTGCGGTTGGTGCGCTCGGCCACGAATTCGTTTAGCGGCTACTATTCCGCTGACGGGACCAACTGGACGCAAATCGGTGCGGGCATCACCATTCCGATGGGTGCCAGCGCGCTGACCGGGTTGGCTGTTACCGCCCACAACAACACAACTAATTGCACGGCCAGTTTCGATAACGTGAGTGTTAATAATGCACCATCGCTCGCGGCCGTCTCCAACCAGACAATTGTTGCCGGAGTAACACTGGTGACCACCAATTCAGCCAGTGACGTCGACATTCCACCGCAGACCTTGACCTTCAGCTTGCTCGATGCTCCGACCAACGCGGCCATCAACACCAATAGCGGCGTGTTCACGTGGCGGCCGACCATTGTGCAGTCGCCTTCCACGCAGACTGTCGCCGTGATTGTTTCCGACAATGGTACGCCTGTTATGAGTGCCACTCAGAATTTCATAGTGACGGTGATTCAGCCGGTCCGCCCTGCGCTGACTGAGACTTTAATGACCAACGGCCAATTTGAGTTTCTGGTCAACGGTGACGAAGGCCCCGATTACACGATTCAGTTTTCCACAAACCTGGTATCCTGGTCTTTGCTGGCCACCGTGGGTTCACCGTTGTTGCCTTTTATGTGGGGGGACACCAATGCCATCAAATTTAATTCCCAATTCTACAGGATTTTATTGGGGCCATGAAGTGCTCATGGGCTCCGATGCACAGTATCAATATGAGAAAATATATCGCTTTGGTTTGGTTAGCGGTAGTCTACGCGGCAAACTGCTGCCACGCCGATGCGGCATCGGGCATCCTTGAAAACTCTCTGGTTGAGGGTCCGTCCCAAGCAGCGATGACGATAAAAGAAGATGGCCCCCAGCGGACGTATGAGCTTACAACGACCGCCAAATTGCGCGATCCCGATCCACCCGACAAGAGTGTCGTAATACACGAAGTTCCAGGTTGCGCCCGTATCCGAACGGGCAGCGTATTTTTTGACGGTCTTTACGCGCTGGCTGTCCAGGAGGCGATGCAGGACTCGGTCACCCAAATAAAGGACGGCGCCTACAACCACGGCGACCCAATCAAGCTGGAGGCGTTTCAGACAGGGGAGCTGTGGACTTACGTTTGGACGCGGGATTTGTCGTATTCCACATATCTGGCGCTGGCGCAGTTTGATCCCCAACGGGCGCTGAATTCACTCCTGTTCAAAACCTCGGTCACGAAACCATCCGTGATCGGCGGATTTACCAACCAGATTGTTCAGGATACCGGTTCGGGTGGCAGTTATCCGGTGTCAAGCGATCGGGTTGTCTGGGCGCTCGGCGCAAGTCAATTGCTGAAATTTTTGCCCGCCCCTGAACAGCAGGAAGTTCTCAAGCAAGTTTACCCGATTCTGCACGACACGCTCGAACAGGATCGCCAGTTGATTTATGATCCGGAGGACGGTCTGTACCGCGGCGAGCAATCGTTTCTCGACTGGCGCGAGCAGACGTATCCGGGCTGGACCAAGACCAATGTCCTGGCCATCGCGATGTCCAAGGCGCTGTCGGTGAATGCCGCCGATTATTTTGCACTGGTGATCGCTTCCGAATACGCGGGCAAGCTGGGCCGACACGAGGATAAGGTCCGCTATGCAACTTGGGCCAAACAACTAAAAGCAGCCATCAACGATCATTTTTTTGATCCCAAAGCAGGACTTTACAGCGCTTACCTGCTTACGGACGAAGCTAATGGCATCCAGGTATCACGGTATGATTTGCTTGGCGAATCGCTAGCGATCCTGACTGGCGTGGCCGACCAATCCCGGGCGAAATCCATTCTACGCCGGTATCCGGTCGGGCCTTATGGTCCGCCGGTCGTGTGGCCGGAGGAAACCACGGTTCCCATCTACCACAACCAGGCGATCTGGCCTTTTGTCACCGCCTTATGGATCGAGGCGGCGCGGAAGGCGGGCGACGCGACGGTGATTGACGCGGGCGTCCATTCGCTGATGCGCGGCGCGGCCTTCAATTTGTCGAACATGGAGAATTACGATTTCACGAGTGGTAAGACGGAAGTGAAAAACGGTGTGCTTAGCGGGCCGGTAGTTGATTCATGCCGCCAAATTTGGTCGGTCGCCGGCTATCTGGCCATGGTGCAGGACGTTGTGTTTGGTCTGGAAACCTCCAGCGATGGAATCCGCTTTCTGCCCTGCATTACCGGCCACCTTCGCAATGAAACATTTGCTTCGTCGGATGTCATCGAGCTAAAGAATTTTTCCTACCGCGGCCGGACAATTTCCGTTCGCATTCACTTACCGCCGGTTGGGTTTCGCGGTACGGGGATTTGCCCCATCCGCAAAACCGAGTTGAACGGAAAACCAGTAGGAACTGACTTTGTCGCCGCAAGATCTTTGCAGAACCACAATGAATGGGACGTTTACCTTGAAAAATCGGAGGAAAATTCCGATGAAGAGTCTCTTCACTTGGTTGCGACTGGTCCCGACACAAGCGCGATTTATGGCCCGGTGGAGCCGCAATGGGACGATGTCGGGCAGGGGGGAATCACGGTTTTGGATGGAAAGCTAATGCTGCACTATCGGGAGGCCGACGCCTCCAATGTCGTTTTCAACATCTACCGCGATGGGCGCCTCTGCGCCAAACGCCTCAGAGAGACGGCTTGGGTCGACCCGGATTCGTCTGACTACACAAACCGGGTTCACTTCTACGCCATTGAAACGCTGGACGCCAAAACTGGCAATGTTTCGCATTTGACTCAAAGCCGGTTCTATGCGGACACGAACAGCCAATGGGAGATCGTTGCCAAAGACATGCAAAACCGTGGTGGTCAATTGGTCGAAGGCAATCATTTCGAGAATTGGGGCAAACCGGGCGACGAACTCACGGCGGATTTCACGGCCCGGCGAAGCGGACATTATCTAGTGCGCGTCAAATTTTCGAACGGCGCCGGTCCGGTCAACACCGGCATCACCTGCGCGGTGAAGCGGCTGAATATTTGCGAAGCCGGTTCAAAGGACATTGTTACAATGGGTTATCTGCTTATGCCGCAGTCGGGAGATTGGCGACGATTCGACTGGTCGTCGGTCGTCCCGGCGCACCTCATGGCTGGCGAAAAGTACGCAGTTAGAATTTTCGAAGACCCTTATTCACGCAATATGAGTTATCTGGCGGGCAACGAGCGATATACCGCTTGGCCGGGCGGAGGTGATGACGATTACAATTATGTCAATATCGCCGCGATACAACTGATGCAAATCAGGGACTGACACGTTTGACATCCCATTGCAGCACGAGCGGATAATGTCTCAACTGGGCAGAATGCAGTCTGACGTACGTGGCCATTCTTCGTGGGTTGCAGGAGGAGAAGAAGGTTAGAAACGGACGTCAAACGAGTCAAAAAGGCTCTGGTTTCGTAAAACCGATTAAGCTTGATTCATCACTAGAATCGATCACATCGGCGTCGCAACTGAGGTATGCGTAGACATTCCCGGCCGTTGGCCTTTGTCGACCTCCAGCAAAAGCTCCGGCAAGGAAAAAACGACCATCAACTTCATTGCCTTTTTTCACTCCCTTGCGGTGTCTTTTCTTTTTGATACAGTGCCTCGGTGAAGTGAGATTTTGCACTGTGGCGTTTAATTCTTCGCCAGTTAATTGACGGCACTCCACCTCCTGAATTAGCGAAGTATGATGGTCAAGATTATGGGGGAGTGACTGGCAACGGCTGACAATGTGGGTTATAACCCAAGAAATCAATCAGTTTCGGGATAGCCTGCGGGCTGGACTCGTAAATTCCGCGCTCCCAGTTCTGGATCGATACCCTATCCACCCCTAATAGCTTGGCCAATTGTGTCTGGAATAGTTGCAGCTCAAGCCTACATCGTTTAAGGTGGTCTCCGAGCGTTTTAGGGGCTCTTCCGTCCTTGCTCTTCGCTTCGCTCCGAGGAACACCGGATTAGCTCTTAATATGCGCTTAAACGGCTTTATACGGGTCAAGGAGACGAATTTCGGCCACAAGCTGATGAATCCCCGGTGCTGGGGCCGCCCAGCCTCGGCAGTCCTAACTGACCTCTTCATTCCAATCTTCCATTGCCGATTCGGGATCAGTGAAAAGATTACCGGCATATCCGCAGTACTCGCAGCTTACTTGGCAGCCTTGAGCTGAATTACCATCATGGGACACGAAAAGGCAAAGCTCATCACCTCCGCAGAAGGGACATTGCTTCAGGTCAACGTCGTTCGGGAGAGGCGCAGCTACTGGATATGGCTTCTCGAGGTCAAACTTCAGCGAGTTTAGCAAATTCATTGCCGCTGAATGTGTGACACGTTTCATAGCGATACTCCTTTAAATTACTAACTGGGGTACGCTCACAGATAGCGAACGCGGCCACTGTGGTGATAGTGGGCCGCGTTCACATAACACCCCTAGATTCATGCGGACGGTACACTTTTATGAAATTCAATACTGTTTGTCAAGGAATCTTACCCGGTCCTGAACAGCGGCTCAAAAGGTGCTTCGGAAAGCTGGTCAGGACTTGCGGTTCTTGCCACTGGCTGATGGCGTTAATCCTCCGCCGTCGCCCCGCAAGTTCCTGACTTGTAATCAGTGCTCCAGAACCAAGGCTGGGTTCCTACTCCAAGCGGATACACCCTCAATCGGAGTTATCAAAATGGGCGACTATACTGTTTGAACTACGGTAGTTTCTCCAGGAAAAAATGAGCATTTGCCGTCATGCCGGGAATTGTAATAAATTGAACGGCGTAGCCGGCTTCTTCGATCAGCTTTTCAAGGTCTTTGATTATTGCAAACGAGCATTCTTCAATTTCGATATTTGCCGTTCCTTCCCTGATAAGCCCGCGGAGATTCCGAACGAACTCTTCAAAATTAAAGCGCTCCGGCGCTTTGACATAAGTACCTAAGTTCTTGGGTGGCTCTTTTAGTTCGATCAGGTTCATACACTACTTTAACACTCCTGCGATTTCTTCCAAGTTATACATCAACCGGCACTGCTTTTCAGTCTCCTCCATGACATATTCGCCAATCTACAGAGTGTGAGTTCGGAAACTTGATTTTGATCAACGGTTACATTGGAGGTTTTTATGGTGAGTTTTCCTCCGTGGGGCATAGCATCGCGAGCGTTGACGGCGAGATTAAAGACGACCTGCTCGATCTGGCCGGGGTCAGCCTTGACGTTCCCCACAGAGTCATACAGCGCCATGAATAATTCCACGTCTTCTAAGATGGGCATTTCTAACCACAAGACAGGTCGTTTTTTAGCCAAAACGACGTGAATTGAGCGTTGTGTAATTGTCCAATGCGCAAATCCCCAACAGGCTTGCCAATATCTCCAATTGTCTGTCATCAGGCCGACGGGAACCATCCTCCCAGGAACTAACCAAGTTTGCTGCAATACCCATTCTTGCCGCCAAGTAGCCAGGTGTAAGGTTTCTCTCCACCCGTTTGACTTGAATGAGGTCGCCAAGTGTCTTTATGCTCGTCGGTAACGGCTTAGTAGTATTTTGTTTTCGCGTTTTTGGGCGGAATTTTATGCGAATTGACCTTTGTGCAATACCCAGCAGAGCTACTCTCCCCCGGGAGAGGGAGAATCGTTCGCCGCGTTTTGAACCATGCCCATATGCCAGAGGGTCGTGCGTCTCACGGCCCATGACACGGATCGGGAGCTGGCGACGAAGATCGCTGAAATTA
>DATJXK010000148.1:0-5446 GCA_035500235.1 Pseudomonadales bacterium
ATGGCTATGAATTGCCGGCCGCCGCATGGGAACCGGCCATCCTGGCGGCGCGCGTGAAAAATTACGATCCGCGATGGCTGGACCAGTTATGTTTCACGGGCCGCTTCGGCTGGGGACGGCTTTCTCCGCCCCCAAACCAAAAATCGAATGCGTTTCCGCCGTTGCGGTCCAGCCCGATTTCTCTTTTCAGCCGTGCAAATGCGGCCCACTGGCTGGCGCTGGCAGAGACGCCGCGCCGCGAATTTTCGGCCGACACGGAACTGGTGTTGAAGACACTGGCAGAACGGGGCGCGCTGTTCTTTGGCGAGATCGTCCGGCACACCGGCCTATTGAAATCCCGTGTTGAGCAGGCATTGGGCGAGCTGGTTTCGCAAGGCTGGGTCACGGCAGACAGCTTTGAAGGCTTGCGCGCGCTGCTGACGCCGCAAGAGAAACGGGCGCGGTTCGGCGACATCGGAAGGCCGCGGCGCCATCGTGTCGTGACGAGCATCGAATACGCCGGTCGCTGGTCGCTCTTGCGGAATTACCAACAAGCGGTTCCGGCACAGGACGCGGGGCAAAACGTGGAAGCGGTGCAAACCTTTGCGCGTACCTTGCTGCGACGCTATGGCGTAGTCTTTCGAAAACTTCTCGATCGTGAGGCATTGCATGTGCCGTGGTTTGAACTGGGGCGCGCGTACCGACAAATGGAAGCGCGCGGGGAAATTCGCGGTGGCCATTTTGTGAGCGGCGTGAGCGGCGAACAATTTGCGCTGCCGGAAGCTATTGGACATCTCCGTTCGCTTCGCAAATCGGAAAAATCCCGCGACCTCATTTCCTTGAGCGGCTCGGACCCGTTGAATCTCGTGGGCATTTTGACTCCGGGTTCACGCGTCCCGGCGCTGTGGCGCAATCGCATCCTGCTGCGCGACGGTGTTCCCGTAGCGGCATTGGAAGCCGGTAAGATTCTTAACCTGGATGGCGATCTGGATTCTTCCGCCGCCGAATCGGCGCTAAAAATCGGCAAGCTGCCCACAGCACTCCGGCGGTATTATCATTAGGGCATTACCACGCCTGCACCGGCGTAAATTGCTTGCGATGATTCGCGCCGTGGGGCAAGGTTGGCATGTTATAACTCGCACACGTTATGAAAAAGACAGTTCCAGATTTCAGCGGGAAAGTGGTTGAAGTGAGCATTAAGGGAGACAGCTACGCTTTTGCGATAGACCGCCCACGTTTCGAATTACAATGCGGCAGACTGTTTCTGGTTGGGATTGTCCCCCACGGAACCTCACTAGGCGATTGGAGTTTGGGTGCTGGCTGCGCGGTTGCTTGGGATAGCGTGACGGATTATTTAGTTTTGATTCTGTCGAGCATTACGAAAAAGGGCTCGCAAAAGCCGCTAAGTACAAAAGCAAACACAAGAACTAACGCAGCGCCGGAGCCGACATCATTGCCAATAAGGTAAATATCATCAGGCTCTTTCCCCCCTCCTAGTCACGAAGTTCACACGATTGTTTCCTAATCGAAATTTAATCGCCTGAATTGTCCTATAAACAATTACACGTGAACGGGCTGTGCAGAGGCGCTGACAGATAGTCGTCGTGGAGGCACGGTTAAAATCAACAGGATCAACCTTAACTTATCAATTGCAACATTATGAATATTCGTACCGGCCATAATCTTTTTTTGGGAACAGTTGCCTTCGCCGCGCTTTTAGGCGCATCGGCAGCCCAGGCACAGCAAACCTTCCAGGTAAGTGTGGACACTGCGCCTCTGATCGGGCATGTAAATTCGCCGTTCTACCTGGACTTCCAGCTCAATTGGGGAAGCGGCCCCGGTAATAATGCCTCCGTCAGCAACTTTTCTTTTGGCGGCGGATCGGCCGTTGGCACGCCCAATATAAATGGCCTCGCCTCCGGTGACCTGTTTTCCTCTGTCGCCCTTCAGGACAATTCATCCAGCCAGTTCAACGAATTATTTCAGGGATTTACTCCCGGGACGACTTTGACCTTTGATGTCTCGCTTAGCGAAAACCAGACCGGCCAAACGCCGGATGGGTTTGCATTCGCCATTCTTGACAATAGCACCGGCCAAATTCCCACTTCCGACCCCGCCGACGGGCTGTCCCTGGTTTTCGTCAATATTAGAGGTCCAGTGAGCGGCCTCGGTAACGTGAATACCTATGTGGGCGTGAATGATCCCATCTATGGCGACTATACCGGGGTTACTGCGTCTGTCGGCCCCGTGCCCGTACCCGAGCCTTCCACCGTCACCCTCGGGGTTTGCGGTTTGGCTTTGGCTGCGGCGACCGCTTTCGCCCGGCGGCGCCAAGCCAGCGTGTAAAGCAAGACAGATGGCGGATGTGTCCTTCCCCAAACGCCTATTCTGTCAGTTCATAAAGACGACAGCGGCTTCAAGGGGAACAGACATCGCAACGCGATGTCTGTTCCTATTTCAGTCAGGACTGGACGGAGTCTCGTCCCACCATTGCTTTACCATTCCCATTGCACGCGACTTTGCGGAGCATGGAGCGGATTTCACGCAGGCGCGGCGGTTTGCTTAGGATGCCGTCTACTTCGGTGGGAACATCGCCATCGCCTTTAAAAAACGCTCCCCAACCGGTGAGCATGATGACGGGTGTCCGCGAGGACTGTCCTTTAACGGCCCGGGCCACGGCATGGCCGTCTACCATAGGCATGCCCAAATCCGTGATGACAACATCGAACGGATCTTTGCGTTGTGTAGCTGCTTCAAAGGCTTTAATGCCGGCCTGGCCACCGTCGGCCATTTCGATTTTATGGCCGTCATTTTCCAAAATATCGTGGACAAGCGCGCGCAAAGCCGGTTCGTCGTCAATGCACAGGATATGCAACGGCGGGGGCGGCTCATCACTTTCAGGTGATTCTATTTTAGCCGAGACGAGCAATGGACGAGCGGCAAAGAGCAGGCGCATAGTAGTACCTTTGCCCGACTGGCTCTCGATTTCAATTTGGCCGTCGTGCCGTTCAATGACGCCATAGACCATGGCCAGCCCGAGGCCAGTGCCGCGCTTGCCTTTGGTAGAAAAGAAAGGTTCCAGGCAGCGTTTTTGGGTTTGCTCATCCATACCCACGCCGCTGTCACTGACCTCCAGAGCGGCATAGGTTGAAATTTTGGTTTCTTTGGCAGGACGTTCGACCTTGCGTGAACGCACGGTAATAGTTCCGCCCTGAGGCAAAGCGTCAATGGCATTGAGCAGTAAATTGGTAAGCGCTTCGCGAATTTCGCTTTCGATGCCTGCAAATTCTGGCGTCTCGGGATCGAATTCCATCTTCATCTCGATGTTAATGCCATGGATTTGGGGGATATCGCGCCAGCGCGGTTGCATCATATCGATGACCTGTTTGGCGATGACCCGAAGATTCAGCGACTGGAGAGATTCGCGTTCGTTGCGGGGACGGTAAAATTCGCGGAGCCGTTTCACGATGTGAGCGATGTCTTCGCCGGCGGTCTTGATGAATTGCAAATGCTTTTTGCCGGCCTCGCTCAAGCCCCGTTCCGTTTGGGCAATCAAATCAGAAAAGCCAACAACCGGCGAGAGGGCGTTATTGATGTCATGAGCAACACCACTGGCCATTTGGCCGAGAGCCTTCAAGCGTTCCTGCTGCATGATGGTTTGCTGGGACTGCCGGAGGTCGTTGTAGGTTTTTTGCAAGTCCTGGTACAATTGCGCCTGGTGAATGGCCAGGGCCACGTGCGCGCACATGCCCCGGATAAAGTCACGTTCCGGCAGGCTGAAGCCATCCGTCGCGCGCCGTAGAAGCACGATCAACCCAATGACTTTGCCTTCGTCGATCAACGGCGTGGCTACGCATGAATTGAATCCGGCGCCCGACATCTTTTTGGACATGGCTAAATCAATTTTGCTGCCATCGGCGATATAGACGATTTCACTACGCAGGCAGGGGCCAAACGGTGTGTGGTCAAGTGGTATGGATTCAGGAATTCTCAAGGCATCCGCAACGGGCTGAGTTTTGGGGCCACGGGCGAGCACTTTGAGCGTTTTAGATTCTTCGTCCAGCCAGTAAGCGCTGCCGTAATCCACAGGCAAATGCTCCTCCAATTGCTGAAGAACAATGGTAACAATGCTTTCGAAATCCTGTCGGGCAGCGACGGCATGAGTAATCTGGTTCAGGAGGCTGATGCGGCCAAATTGCTGCTCCAAATCGCGCGTACGTTCGCGAACTCGTTGCTCCAGCTCATCATTGGCATGATGGAGGGCAGCGTCACGTTCCTGGATTTGCGAGAGCATTTCATTGAAGTCGTCAATGAGGTTTCCCAATTCGTCATTGGATTCCTTAACGGCGCGAACGGCGTAATTTTTCTGCGTGGAAACCACTTTGGCCGTTTGCGCCAGGTGAAAAATCGGGCGGGAAATAACGCGTTGCAGGCGCGAGGCCAGGACGAATGTGACGAGGAGCGAGATCAATGTGAATGCGCCGATCAGAAATCCATAATGCCAAAGCCGGGCGGAGGTCCCCGTCATATCGGCGACGATGCAAATAGCACCAGGCGTGTCATTCGACCGGAAGTAGTAAAACAACATCAGCGTGCCGTTATTGAGGACATAATTGCCGTTCTTAACGGCGACACCGCCACGGTCTGGATGTATTGGAAGGGCGAAATGCATCTGGCCAGCCGCATAGTAATTGGTAAAGACGTTATATCTGCCATCGTCGTCCCTGATATACAAACAGGCTGCGAGGATATTGGGTTTTTCTTCGAAAGCCGTCAGCTCTTCATGCGCCGCTTGATAATCGCCAAAGCTCAATGCGCCCGTGCTGTTGTTGCCGATGATTTCCGCCTGAGTAAAAAGGTCCTGCACCACGGCAGCGCGGTTGGAGAAGAAGGCATGGGTCAAAATCGCCGCGGCGACCAGCAATAACGCTGTCGCCGTACTGACCAGCATGATGGCCATTAATTTGCGGGTTATGGAGATCGCTCGCAAATGAGGGCCTGTTGTTTGGGGGTTTTGTTGCTCATCGTTGTTTTAGTGGCGAGGCTCAACAACTTGGAACTGAGTCTTAATCCAGCCCGCCGCGCTGCTGCGTCGTTAATCTCAAACCGGATTTGATTTTCGATTCGGACAAAATTGATCATCGCGCCGGATTGGAAGGGATTGATATTTTCCGTGACGGTCAAAACGCAGGCGTGGTCAAGCTTCCGGATAATAGCGGGCAAATTTTTTTGTTCCGACGGGCAAATGAACAGGACCTGGCAGTTTTGGAGTGTATTTAAAGAGACCGCCCGGGCAATGACCTGGTGACCGTTGATGATGCGATTACGGACGATATCATCCAGGGAATCATGAAAGGGGCTCTCTCCATAAATGCCGATGACAATGGGGGCGTCATCAGGCACAAAAACCTTTTGCGGCCATTCAACGAATTTGCCGAAGTTGCTTAGATATGCCGCCTCAACGTTA
>DATJXK010000149.1:0-10580 GCA_035500235.1 Pseudomonadales bacterium
AAGCCATTGAACATGTACCTGCCAGGCAAGTCGGCTTTAGTCTATTCTACCTTCCTCGGCGGCACCAATGGGGACAAGGCAAATGGAATCGCCGTAGATTCAGAAGGCAATGCCTACGTCACTGGCTCGACGACGTCCACCAATTTCCCTATCGTCTTTTCATCGCTCATCAATACCAACCCCGCCGGGCTCTCCTCCTTTTTGACCACGAATGGGAATGCTCTCAGTGGTGTGTCCAATGTCTTTTTGACCAAGATTTCTTCAGACGGTTCTCAAATAATGAATTCCATTGTCTTTGGCGGCAGCGGGATGGATGTTGGTTACGGAGTGGCCGTTGATCCGGTTGGCGATGCCTTTGTCGTAGGTGCGGCATCGTCCACGAATTTCCCGACGGTGAACACGTTCAATACCCTGAATTATACCAATTCCGGCGGGCGGGATGTTTTTGTCACCGGGATTAAGGCCGATTGGACCGCTACCTGGTACTCAGTTTTGATTGGTGGAAAAAAGCGTGATGAGGGCTACGGCATTGCGTTGGATTCTGCCACCAATGTCTTTATCACTGGTTCTACTACATCTACAAATTTCCCCACGGCTAATAGCGGCCGGTTTTTTGTTACCTTTACCAACACTTTTAATGTCACCAACATTACTTTTGAGACCAACGACATGGATGGCACCAATATTATCATCACGACTAATGTCGTCGTCATGCCGACCAACGTTGTGGTCGCTACAAACTATATTAACGGCACGAATTTTATTGATGGAAATAAATTTGTTGGCACCAACGACGCTTTCCTGTCTGAAATCCTGTTTACCACGCCCAGCCCGATGGATATCACTCTCGTGCCCACCAGCCAAACCCTAGGTGTCGGGGATACCGCCAGGTTTACCCTTACTGTCAGCGGAATATCCACGCCTGTGCTCTACCAGTGGCAGCGCTTCGACAAACTCCGTACCAATGTCGTAACCGGGATCTCCACAAATATAGTGGCAGTCTATACCAATCTCCCGAATACGGGACGGTTCAGAGGAGCCACGAGCAATGTCCTGACTATTACCAACGTAATACCCGCCGATAGCAGCAGTAATTACCAGGCGGTGATTACCTGGGGCGAGGAGCCCTATATTACCAATGCCACACTGGACGTTGAGCAGGGGCCGATCATCGACGTTCCGCCGGCAGACCAAACCAATTTCTTTGGCGGCACAGCCGTTTTTGCGGTCACGGCGTTCGGACAACCCCCGTTGCATTACCAATGGCAATTCAATGGCACAAACCTGGTTAATAGCGGCGGACATGTGAGCGGGGCGACGAACAATGTCTTGATCATTACCGGTTTGACTACGAATAACGCGGGAACCTTTGACGTCGTGATTACCAATGCGTTTGGGACAAACTTCGCCAGCGCCACCCTGGCCATCAATGTGACCAGCCCGACGAATATTACGCTTGTGCCCACCAACGAAGTCGTCGGCCTTGGAGGCACGGCCAGGTTTACCCTTACCGTGGCCGGGACTTCTACACCCGTATTTTACCAGTGGCAGCGCGAAACATTCGCCAACGGTGTTCCCACTGGAATCTATACCAATCTCTTGAACTCAAGCCGGGTGAGCGGCGCCACGAGCAATGTCCTGACTATTGCCAGCGTAACGACCGCTGATGGCAATGGCAGCCCCAGCAACTATCAGGCGGTGATCAATTGGGGTGAGGGTCCTTATATTACCAACGCCACCCTGGACGTCGAGCAATCGCCGGTTATTGCCGTCCCGCCGGCGGACCAAACCAATTTCTTTCGTGGCACGGCCACTTTTTCCGTTATTGCTTTCGGGCAAACACCGTTGCATTACCAATGGTTATTCGACGGCACAAACCTGGTTAACAGCAGCGGACAAGTGAGCGGCGCGACAAATAGCACTTTGACTATTACCGGCCTGACCACCAATAACGAAGGAAGCTATGAGGTCGTGATCACCAACGTATTTGGCTCGGCCAGCGCCGCCGCCACCCTGACCCTGGATACGACCAGCCCCACGAATATTACGCTGGTGCCGACCAATGATATTGTCGGCGTGGGGGGCACGGCCAGGTTTACGCTCACCGTGACCGGGACTTCTACGCCCGTGTTTTACCAGTGGCAGCGCGAAATATTCACCAATGTGATCACCACCAACATCATTGTTGGAGTCTCAACGAATCAAGTTACCAACAGTGTTCCCTCTGGAGTCTATACCAATCTTTTGAACTCAGGCCGGTTTAGCGGTGTCACGAGCAATATCCTAACCATTACCAACGTAATGACTGTGGATAGCAGCGAGGGCAGCAACTATCAGGCTATAATCAACTGGGGTGACGTTCCTTATATTACCAATGCCACCCTGGACGTCGAGCAGGGGCCGGTCATTGCCGTCCCGCCGGCGGACCAAACCAATGCCTTTGGCACTTCGGCCACCTTTACCGTCACGGTGTTCGGACAGCCCCCGTTGTATTATCAATGGTCATTCGATGGGACAAACCTGGTCAATAGCAGCGGACAGATTAGTGGCGCGACGAATAGCACTTTGACTATTACCGGCCTGAACACCAATAACGAAGGAAGTTATGAGGTCGTCATTACCAACTCGTTTGGCATGACCAATGCCAGCGCCACCCTGACGCTGATCACGGCGCCGCTCATTGAAATCCCGTTAACCAACGAGCTGGCGGGATTGGGGACCACTGTGCCCTTTGCCGTTACGGTGGTGGGCGAGACACCGTTGCACTATAGCTGGCAAAAGGACGGTGTGCCTTTGGTGAACAGCACGAACATCATTGGGTCCTTTACGAATATCATCAGCGGCGCCAACTCGAATATCCTGACGCTAACCGGCGCCAATACCAATAACGACGGCACCTACGAAGTCACCGTCACCAATGACTTTGGCGCGACCAATTCCAGCGGCACCCTGACCGTCCTGACCGCGCCGTTATTTACGGGCCTCTCACTGATTAGCAACAGCATCTTTAATGGTTTGCAGTTTAGTGGCTCGGGAGTCTCTAACAACCTGGACTATGCCGTGTTTTCCCTGACCAATCTCCAGGAGCCGTCCTCCAATTGGTTCAATCTGGGGAAATTAGCGCCTGATTCACAGGGTAATTTCTCGTTTACCTTCGAGCCGGTATTGTTCTACGGAAGCAATCTGCCGCAGGAATTCTTTATCCTCCAACAGACGAACAGGTAACCACAGGCCTTTTACACCTATTAATTTTCAGTTGGCTTCGCGGCCAGATTTTGTTTTGCTATCACCATGAGAAATTTTTTGCGGACACTTTTTTCGGCAATCCTGCTGCTGGCTTTGACGGGTCTCCCGGCTTTTGGCCAAAACAAGGTGGCCACCGTGGATTTAAAGAAACTGTTCGATAATTATTACAAGACGAAACTGGCTACCCAGGCCATCCAGGAGCGCGCCAATGAGATGGACAAGGACTACACCACCATGGCGCAGGACCTGAAAAAGAAGAGCGACCAATACGAGCAGCTTTTGGAATCAGCCAGCGATCCCGCCGTATCCGACCAGGAACGCCAGCATCGCAAAGCCAATGCCAGCGACCTGCTCAAGCAATTGCAGGATTCCAAGGGCGCCATTGACCAATATGAGCGGCAGGCGCAAATGACACTGACCGACCAGAAACAGCGCATGCGCGATAATATTCTCGACGAGATCAAAAAAACCGTTGCCGCCCAGGCCAAATCCGGCGGTTATACCCTCGTCCTCGATTCAGCCGCGGAAACAGTCAACGGAACACCTACGGTGGTTTTCACCACCGGGGAAGGTGATTTGACCGCCGATGTGCTGAAGCAACTGAATGCCGCCGCCCCGCCTGATTTGCCGGAATCCACCGAGCCGGCGCCGGTCTTTTTGTCCACCAACACATTGCCGTATAACGCGACACCCGGATTGCCCGGCACGCAATAGCCTTTTGGTGTCCCAATTTATTTTTGGTTTCCCCTTGCTTGTTTGCGTCAAGCACGTATAATTACCGCTCTTTTGAATTAATTATGAGACGTCCTAAAGGCATTAAAACGAAGAAATCCGTCGCCAAGCGGTTCAAAATCACCGCTACGGGCAAAGTATTGCGCTCGCGTGCCGGACGCCGCCATTTGGCCCAGACTAAAAATGCCAAGCGCCTCCGCCGCCTGGGCAAAACTGCGACCGTCCATGCTACTGACGTTTATCGCATCACCCAAAACCTGCCTTTCAGCCACTGATTTTGATTCACGTTTAACGATTTAATACCATGCGCGTCACTAATTCTCCCGCTTCACGCAAACGCCGCACACGAATGATTCGTGCGGCCAAGGGCTTCCGCCTCAAGCGCGGAAAACTTTATCGCTACGCGTCCGACGCCGTTGACCACGGCCGCCAGTACGCCTACCGCGACCGCCGCCGCAAGAAACGCGAGTTCCGTTATCTGTGGCAGATCCGCATCAATGCCGCGGTCCGCGCCGCTGGTCTCACGTACAGCCGTTTCATGGAAGGCCTTAAAGCCGCCAAATGCCCGCTCGACCGCAAGGTCCTCGCGGACATCGCCGCGCAGGATGCCGCCGGTTTTTCACAATTGATCACCGTTGCCAAAAACGCGCTCCAGGCCAAGCCCGGCGCCGCGCTGGCAAAAGCGTAAGTGGATTAAATTTGAATTCTGAGAACGGGTGGACGGCGACGTCCGCTCGTTTTTCTGTTAGGAGCATTTGAGGAAATGCCCTATTGGTCTGCCACATCTCCCTTTTCGGACTTCGGGGCTATGGCCATTAACGCACCTCTGATGAGAAGGTATGCTCCGTAAACTCCCACTAAAATAGCCGCTCCCATTAGCTTCAGCGGTATATAATGGATGGCTAGAAAGACCACCAGGGCAATCACGGGCACCCACATCAAACCAAACCCAATAATCATTTTCCGGATTCCATTGGCTCGGACGGCGGAAGTTCTTTCTTTAACCAATACCTCGGTCAGTTCCATGGCCTCTTCGCGGCCGTAACCTTGTACCATCAAATAACTCGTGATTTGCTCTGGCGGATCGCCCCACATCGCCTTGGCCCGGGCTTCGTGCTCCGCCTGCTCACGGCCCACCAGCCCCAGTCGCGGATCTGGCCGGGAAGTAGTCGGAGGAGGCGCGGATCGTGGCGCTGAAGTTGCAGACATCGAGAGGCGCGTCGGTTGGATGATTGACGGGGCAGGAGCAGCTATGGGGGCGATGGGAGCAGTAGGCACCAGTGCAATGGGCTCAACGATGGACGCGGCAGGCGCAATCGATACCGGGGCAGGCGAGATCATCCTGATCATTGGCGTGGCCGGTGCGGCTGTGGCGAAGTGCCGGGTGATGGAATCATTGGCCGCGGGTGTACCATCCGCGCCACAGGTCGGGCAAACGATTGCTGCCGGCATTCGTCCATCCACCGGCTCTACATCAAATGCATATCGCTGTCCGCAATCACATTCAATTTTTACAGGCACCATAGGCTTCTGAATTCCTTTTGTGCGATAGCCAACCTTATTAAATCTTAAAATTCTTGTCAAGCCTTCTTTCGATGCGGAGACCTCGTTCCGGCTAAGGCGGAGGGTTAAAAAGGACCGCCGTTGCAAATAATTGGCCAAGTGGAACTTGTAGTTCCTATTCCTTGTCCACCGCACCTTTTTCTGATTTGGGAGCTACCACAGCCAGTATGCCAGTGACAAAAAAGTACGCCCCAAGAATCCCGATGCCATAGCAAACTAATGACCTTCGCACCCGCAAGTGCCCGGTTTCTTCGAAAAGCAAATAGGCGAGCAGCGGCACGCACATCATTACAATTCCAGCTATGATTTTCCAAATGCCGTTGCGTCGCACGATAGCGGTCCGTTCTTTGGATACTTTGTAAGCTATTTCCGCGGCTTCCGAACGGTTGAGTCCTTTCACTGTTAGGTAAGCCGCAACCTCTTCCATGGAATCGCCCCACATGATTTTTGCCCTGGCTTCCTCTTCGGCTTTTTCCCGGCTGATGGTTCCCCTTCGGCTATTGCCACTCGCGATGGGCGTAGTCGCCGCCACCGCCAAAGGTGCCGATTGCGGAGCTATTTCTTTAGGCGCAAGCTGTTGGGCAATAAACTCGTTGGCCGCTGCCGTACCATCTGCGCCGCAACTGGGGCAGGCCACGCTTCCTGGCATACTTCCGTTAGCAGGTTCCACATCAAAGGCGTAATTCTGCCCGCATTCGCATTCAATTTTTACCGGCACCATAGGTTTCGTGGTCAGTTTGGTTGGATTGGCGACCTTATGCCGCTTTTAAATTCCTGTCCAGCCTTCTTTCCCTGGAAACTGAAAACTTGAAACCGTTCATCCAAACCGCGAAACTCTCATGATGTCTTTTATCGCTGAAATTGACGCGCTCAAACAAACGGCGCTGGCTGAGTTAAAAAGCGCGCCGGACGCCGCTGCGCTCGAGCAAACGAAAGGCGCGTGGATTGGGCCCAATGGTAAATTCACCGCGCTCATGAAACAGCTTGGCTCGCTGTCGAAGGAAGAAAAGCCTGCCGCCGGCAAGGCCGTCAACGCTGCGAAAACCGAACTGGAAGCCGCCCTGGTTGCCCGTCGCGAAGAACTTGAAATGGCCGCTGCGCTGCCCAAAGAGCCCACCGATTTCACCTTGCCCGGCCGCCGTCACCCCCTCGGCAAATTGCATCCGCTTACCCAGGTGACCGATGACATTGTCCGCGCCTTTCGTAAAATTGGTTTTGCCGTCGCCGACGGTCCCGAGATTGAGGACGAATACTATTGTTTCGATGCCCTCAATACTCCCGCCGACCATCCCGCGCGCGATAGCCAGGATACATTTTATCTGGGAAGTACACCGGGCGCGAAGCCGTTGCTTTTGCGTACGCATACCAGTTCCGTGCAAATCCGCGTGATGAAATCACAGCCGCCACCCGTGCGCATCATTGTCCCGGGCCGTGTCTACCGCCGTGACAATGCCGATGCCACGCATAACCCTACCTTTCACCAAATCGAAGGGCTTTATGTGGACAAGGAAGTTACTGTGGGCGACCTCAAAGGCACGGTAGAATTTGTCTTCAAGCAATTGCTCGGCGCAGAAACCAAAATCCGTTTTCGTCCGCATTATTTCAGTTATACCGAGCCGAGCTTTGAAATTGATTTCAGCAATGCCCTCGTCAAAAAACTGGGCAAGGACTGGCTGGAAATTGCCGGCTGCGGCATGGTCCATCCGCAAGTATTTGAAAACGTCGGCTATGATCCTGAGGTTTGGAGTGGCTGGGCCTTTGGCTTTGGCATCGAGCGCATCGCCATGCTTCGCTACGGTATCAACGACATCCGCCTGTTTTACGAAAACGACGTCCGGTTTTTGAAGCAATTTTAAGCTCTGGCCGTGCGGTAACAATGGAGGTTTAAAGTATGAATGATATCACATCATCCCGCTGGTTGCCGGTTGTCATGCTCACCTGTTCCAACGTGTTCATGACCGTCGCCTGGTATGGTCATTTAAAGTATAAAAGCTCCGCGCTTTGGCTGGTGATTGTGGTGAGCTGGAGCATCGCTTTTTTCGAATATTGTTTTCAGGTGCCGGCCAATCGCTGGGGAAATTCCGTCTATTCTCCCTTCCAGCTTAAAGTCATCCAGGAAATCATTACGCTCACGGTTTTTTGTATCTTTGCTTATTTATATTTTGGAGAACGTTTCAAGTGGAACCATTTCGCGGCCTGCCTGTGTATTATCGGCGCGGTAATTTTCGCTTTCCTGCCACAGAAATAAAAGTTCGCAGGCAATAAACTGCGTTAAGTCCTAAATCGTAAGCCTTAGTCATTTGTTGTTTTCGGGCTCCTGGATTTTGTCAACGGAAGCCGCCAGTTTCTCCACCTTGGATTGGGTTTGTTTGACGAGGATTTTTGCCTCTTGCATATCCTGCTGCAGGTCGTCCAAATTTTTCTTCATCTCCTGGTTCAATTGCTTCAATTGTGCATTTTCTACGAAAAGCAAATCTTCAGAACCGGCTGATGTTATCCACTCGCTAAGTCGTGCGCTCATTTTTTCCTCCTTTTCAGGTCATGCAAATCTGTCATTTTGAGTCCTCCAGGGCTTTCGCAACTTTCATTCCCTGCCCACATACTCCTTGTTTCAAGGAATAGTTATGCTACTAGCGTGCCAATAAGGAATTCCCGTCAAATATCGGAAAAATGTTTGGGGCGACGGTCATTGTAATGGCTTTTTAAAAAGAGCACGGCACTTTGAATTGCAAATTGCAAACTTTGGACCCTGGTGAAATTGCAAATTTTTATACGGTGGCCTTCGTTATCATTTATTTATGGTGAAAGAATACCCTACAAGAGATAGCCTTTTGCCGTAATTTATTTTCTGGAAACCACAGCCGTCTTCAGGCAGTTTATCCGTCTGTTAATTTTATGGATGTAAAACTTCCCAAACTGGGCGAAGGCGCCGATTCCGGCGTGGTCGTTAATATCTTCGTAAAAGAAGGCGATACCGTCGCCAGCGGCCAGGCCATTATCGAGCTGGAAAATGAAAAGGCCGTCGCGTCTATCCCGTCTACCGCGGCGGGCAAAGTCGAAAAAATCTTTGTCAAAAGCGGCGACCGCATCAGCATCGGTCAAAAAATCATTTCCGTGGCCGGGGAAGGCCAGCCGGCCGCTGCGCCGTCAGCAGCCCCAGCCAAACCCGCCGCCGCCAAAAAACCGTCCAAACCCGCACCTGAGCCCGAAGAGGCTGAAGAGGAAGAGGTCGTTGCCGAAGACGATGGTGAAGTCGTCAATCCCGATCCCGTTGCCCCGCCGTCGGTTCGCCGGATGGCGCTTGAGCTGGGTATTGATTTGCACAAGATCCGCGGCAGTGAATCCGGCGGACGCATCATTGCCGCCGACGTGCGCAATTACATTCAACGGCTCATCGCCGCTGCCGCCAAAGGTGGAAAAGGCAAGGGCAGCGCTGCCGCAAAACCCGTGGCCGAACGGGTGGATTTTGCCCAGTGGGGACCCATCCTCAAAAAACCGCTTACGCCGTTGCGCGAGGTCATTGGCCGCCGCATGTTGGAGAGCTGGAATTCCGTCGCGCGCGTCACGCAATTCGATGAAGCCGATTTCACCGGCCTGAATGAATTGCGGAAGAAATTCGGCGCGGCCTATGAAGGCAAAGGTGTGAAGCTCACACTGACGCCGCTCATCCTGAAAGCCGTTGCGCTCACGCTCAAGAAACATCCCATTTTCAATTCAAGCCTCGATGAGACCGCCAATGAAATCATTCTCAAGGAATATGTTCATCTCGGCGTGGCCGTGGATACGGACCAGGGCCTGATGGTCCCGGTCATCCGCGATGTTGACAAGAAATCTATATTGGATTTGGCGAAGGAACTGGAACAGCTCGCCGCCAAAACACGTGATCGCAAAATTTCACTCGAAGAAATGAAAGGCGGCACCTTCACTATTTCGAACCAGGGCGCGATTGGCGGCGGGCATTTCACGCCCATCGTCAACAAACCCGAAGTCGCTATCCTCGGCCTCGGCCGGGGTGCGATGAAGCCCGTTGTCCGCGGCGATAAAATCGAAGCCCGCACGATGACGCCACTCGCATTGAGCTATGATCATCGCATTATTGACGGCGGCGCAGCCGCGCGATTTATGGTAGATTTGGTTGCCGCCATGCAGGACTTCAAAGAGGACGCGGTAAAAATCTCTTAAAGCATTATTTCTATGGATTCGATTAAAACTGAAATTGTCGTGGTCGGCTCCGGTCCCGGCGGTTATGCCGCGGCCTTTTATGCTGCCGACCTCGGAAAAAAGGTAATCCTGATCGAGAAGGACAAAGTCCTCGGCGGCGTTTGCCTCAATCGCGGCTGCATCCCTTCCAAGGCGCTGCTCTACGCGACCCATCAAATCGTCAACGCCCGCGAATCCGCCCATCGCGGCATCGAATTCGTCGAACCGAAAATCGAGCTCGACCAATTGCGCCGCTGGAAGGATTCCATCCTGGCCAAACTTACGGGCGGCGTGTCCACCCTCGCCAAAATGCGCGGCGTGCAGGTGATTGCCGGCCGCGGCTATTTTGAAGGCTCGCAAAAATTGCGCGTCGAAACCGACCAGGGCCAGCAGTTTATCGAATACGACAAAGCCATCCTGGCCGTCGGTTCCGTTCCCGCCGTGCCCAAAGCTTTTGACCTTGGCAATCCCCGGGTGATGACCTCCACCGAAGCGCTCGAAGTCACCGAGATTCCTGAAAATTTCCTCATCGTCGGTGGCGGTTACATCGGCATGGAACTCGGCTTCGTCTATGCCGCGCTCGGCAGCAAAGTCGTCGTCGTCGAAGCCCTCGATAGCATTCTCGCCGGTGCGGACGCCGATTTGGCCCGGCCGGTGGTTGCGAATGCCAAAAAGATGTTTAAGGAAATCCGCCTCAAGGCCAAAGTTTCCAAAATGTCCACCGCCGGCAAACAAATCAAAGTTGCCATGGAACATGAAGGCCGGCAGATAGAGGAACTTTATGACCGCGTCCTGGTCGCTGTCGGGCGCAAAGCCAATAGCGCCGATCAAGGCCTGGA
>DATJXK010000150.1:0-18483 GCA_035500235.1 Pseudomonadales bacterium
GGCATTTCCAAATCATTTCCTGACTGTACTACGTCCCGTTCATGCACCGCGCCCCAGTCCGACATCACCAGGCCGTCAAAGCCCCATTCTTTCCTTAAAATTTCGGTCAACAAATAAGGATTGGCCGTGCAATGCTGGCCGTTGACCCGGTTATAGGCGCTCATGAGCGAGTAAACTTTGCCTTCCTTGACGGCGGCCTCAAACCCGGGCAGATAAATTTCCCGCAAAGCCCGCTCGCCGACCACGACGTTGACCTCGTTACGGTCATCCTCCTGGTTGTTGCAGGCATAATGTTTGACGCAGGCGCCCGCTCCGGTGCTCTGCAATCCCTGGATGAATGCCACCGCCAGTCGCGCATCCAGGAACGGATCTTCCGTGAAATATTCGCCGTTGCGGCCGCCCAGCGGTGAGCGATGAATGTTGATCGCCGGCCCGAGCTCGATTTGTATGCCCTGGCCTTTATTGCGCGCCTCGTCTCCAATGGCCTGGCCGAGCTGCGAAATCAAAGAAGGATCCCAGGTGGAAGCCATCGCGACGCCGCTGGGAAAAGCCGTGGCCGGTCCGAGCGTGCCTCTCGGGCCGCCGCGCACGCCCTGGCCGGCATCGGCCATGACCATCCGCGGCACGCCGAGCCGGGGAATCGGCTGGGTCGTAAAGCCAGTGCCGCCTAATAGCGACAACTTTTCATCCTCCGTCAGCCGGCCAAATAAATCGTTTACGCGCTGCTCTAACGGCGCGCTGTGGTCCTGGTATACCGCCGCTTCCTGGGCGAAAACCGTAACTGGCAGAGCCGGGAAAAGAAGTGCCGAAAGAATGAATGGAGCCAAGTTTTTCATATTTGTAATAGGATGTGTTATAATAAATAGTGCGTGTAATTTTTTCAATTACAATGATACCATGCCGCCAGGCTCGTTACGATGGCGTCTCCAACCGTGATTTTTTTATTTTTTCACGCGATAGGCAACGATAATGCCTTCGTGCTTGGTTGGGATTTCAGTTCGTTCGAGCGAAAATTTATTAAAGACGTGGGCGTGGATTTCAGGGCTAATCAGGATTTCCCCTTTGCCGGCCGCGTTGCAGTACCGTGAGGCGAGGTTGGCCGGTTCGCCAATGACCGTATATTCCAGGCGTTCCGCATTGCCGATGAAGCCATGGAGCGCCTCGCCACAATGCATCCCGATGCCGATTTCGCAAATTTCCATTTTTCGCTCCAACCGGGATTTCATTGCGGCGGCTGAAGCGGCCTGCATGGCCAGGGCGGCGCGAACCGCGTTTTCATGTTGCCGGTTGTCCGGCTCGGGACTGCCAAAGACGGCAAAAATGGCATCGCCCACCACTTGCTCCACCGTGCCGTTGTGTGCAAGCACCGTATCGAACAAGAGTGGAAAATATTCGTTCAACAAATCGCCGGTGCGCCGTGCTCCCAGCTTTGCCGTCAATTGCGTGAAGCCGCGGATGTCCGCCATCAGGATGGTGATTTGAGATTGCCGGGTGCCGATGGACAGGGCGCCAGTGGCAGCCTCGTTTACCAGCTTCCGGCGTAAGTGAGGCGCAAAACGGCTGCTGAACAACCGGTTCGTGAGGTCGGCGTGACGCGTTAAATTATCCACTGCGCGTTGATGCGCCACGGCCATGGCGCCGTAATGGGCAATCGCCATGAGCAATCGCAAATCCTCTTTGGTGAAAATCTTTTCCCGCCTCGGATTATCCACACAAATGACTCCCATCGCCTCGTCCCGCCAGATCAGGGGAGCATACATGCCTGTGCTGGTGCTATGAAAACCAACGCTGATGGTGGTGTCCTGATCATCGTGCCTCCAGATGAATCCCTCCCGGCGCGTCAACGCCTGCAGGGCCAGGCTCATGCTGACTGCCGGGTCTCCTGCCGGCAAATGCGCTTTCAACACCAGTTTGCCCGTATGGGAATCAGACAACAGCAAAGCCCCGCGTGTGACGCCGGGAATCACTTCCATTAAATGCTCGACAATTTTCTGGAGCAAACCGTCCAATCGCGGTTCTTTGGCAAATTTCAAAGGCAGCTCGTAAAGCAGCGCCAGCCGGCGTTCGCTCTCCGACGCGCCGGGTTCCACCTGGAAAGTGGAAGTCCCTTTCATGTCGATCGTGGTCCCGATGGTCACCGCCGGTTCATAGTTCGCGAGCGTGGGCGACATCATCGTGTCTTCATTGGGCTCGAATCCTTCTCCCGTATCCGGCGGCTGGTTGCTCTCAATGCGCAGAGTCGCTTCGCCAATCACCAAAAAATCGCCCACCTGCAGCGCCTGTTTTCCGCGGCCTTTAATTTCCTGCCCGTTGACTCGCGTGCCGAGCTTGCTGTCTAAATCTTCAATCCAATATTCATCCCCTTCCAAAGAGATGCGTGCATGCTGCCGTGAAACTTTGAAGTCCGGCGCAAGGTTAATATGGCAGGTTGAGCCGGGGGTGGTCCGGCCGATAACGATCTGGGCTTCGGTGCTCTGAAACACCTTTTCGTCGCCGTTCACGGAATAGATGATGCGCAACATGGCCTTAATTCCCTAAAATCAAAGTTTCAATTTCCCGCGCCAGCAGGTCAAGTATTGTGTGGCCTGATTACGGCCAAATTTTCGGATGCCTTCCCAAGTATGAGCCCATCCGCAGGCGTTATAGTGAGGTTAAGATAATCCTTTTCAACAACTTAACCGCCTAACAGTAGCGGGGGACATTTATTCCTGTCAACCCTGTTATAAGGCCGGCCGGGATCTGTAAGCTGCGCATTAAGAGATTCAAGCTTCCACAAAAAAGTAGCGTGTTCGTCACATCATTGAAACCTCTGTTCCCGATAACTTAGATTGTGAGAAGTATTATTGAGCCAGCCCGTTTATTGGTTCATGGGCAAATGCAATACGACGTGCGTTTGGCACGGTCGATTGATGAAATCCATGCCGCGCAAGCGCTTAGATTTGAGGTGTTCAACCTCGAATTGGGAGAGGGACTTGAGGCCTCGAGTGGCGCGGGCCGTGACGAAGACCGGTTTGACGCCGTTTGCGAGCACCTCATCGTCGAGCATCGTCCTTCGCAAAAGACGGTGGGAACGTATCGGCTGCAAACCGGCGCCAAAGCCGCGAAGCATCACGGCTATTATTCGGAACAGGAATTTGAGTTTGGAGTATTTGAAGAGTTGCGGTCGCAAATGCTCGAGCTGGGCCGGGCCTGCATCCAGCGCAGCCATCGCAACCTGGTGGTCCTTGGGCTGCTTTGGAAAGGCATTGGTGACTACGCGCGGCAGCACGGGGCACGTTACCTGATTGGTTGCAGTTCCATCTCGTCCCAGGATCCGGCTGCCGGCGCCTCGGCCTATACCGAATTGTGCCGGAAACATCTGGCGCCGCCTGTGCGACGAACTATTCCAAAGCCGGAATACGATTGTCCTTTGCATTGGTTGCCGGAAGAAACTTGTCCTATTCCTAAACTGCTGCGTGCTTATTTGGGCATCGGCGCGAAAATTTGTGGTCCGCCCGCTTTGGACCGGCAATTTAAAACCATCGATTTTCTCACGTTGCTGGACCTGGAATCACTTCCTGCGCTTGCGCGCGAACGTTTTCTCCGTTGACTGTGGGGACTTTCAAGTCTGATGATTCCGCATGAAGGCGCGACATTTGTTCAGGGCCGCCAGTGGATTCATTCAGTTCATCGGCGTTGTGCTCGTCGCGTTTATTGATTACCCCTTTTTTTGCGCGTTCCATGGCAAAGAACCAAAACCCATGGTCCGGGCGCAATGGCTGCAACGTCATTGCCGGCGCGCCTTGAAGATTTTTAACGCCACGATCTCGGTTTCCGGTTCGATTCCCGCCAGCGGCCTGCTGGTGTCCAATCATTTGAGCTATTTGGATATCCTCGTGATTTCGTCCATCTCACCGGCGGTATTCGTAGCCAAGCGCGAAGTAAAATCCTGGCCCGTTGTGGGCTGGCTCACGCAAATGGCCGGCTCCATTTTTGTAAACCGGGAGCAAAAGACGCAAGTGGCTGAAATAAACGAAAAAATCGAGACCGCTTTTAATTCGGGCGTGCTCATCGTTTTGTTCCCGGAAGGCACGAGCTCGGATGGCTCTACGCTGCTTCCATTTAAATCCGCGCTGCTCGAGCCCGCCGCGCAGCAGGCCCATTGCCTGACCGCTGGATTCCTCGAGTACACGCTCGATGACGGCGATGCGGCGTCGGAAATTTGTTATTGGGGCGACCATACCTTTTTCCCTCATCTGTTGAATCTCCTGGGTTTGCGTGGTTTTCGAATTGTGATGCGATTGGCACCCTTTGAACCGGCTAACACTGACCGCAAGGAGCTGGCCCGCCTGTTGCGCGCTGAAATTCTTAGATTAAAAGAAGACTGCGCCTCAAGTACATTTTGCCGATAAAGAACCTCACGCTATCGTAGTGGCTGGACAGGATGACGCCGTCCCATACAATCCTGCCACGCATTATTTCACGGTTCGAATCACTGACTGTGGTACTGCAAACACAGCCGAAATGATCTTCTTCAAAAAAGGATTTATGCGCGTGGTGACGGCGGCCGCAATGGCGCTCGCCATTTTGTCCCTTCGCGCCAACGCCCAGACGGCGCCCAACGATCTTTGGCAGCACCAAAGCATTTATCAAATTATCACCGACCGTTTCTACGACGGCGATCCTTCGAACGACGATGCCGATGGCAATTATCATCCCGGCGGCCACCGTGGCACCTCTGTCCACGGCGGTGATTTCAAAGGCATCGAGGACAAATTGGATTATATCAAATCGCTCGGCGCGACAGCCATCTGGATTTCGCCGGTCGTGCTGAATGCGGAAGGCGAATTCCACGGCTATGCGGGACGGGATTTTTACAAAATAGATCCGCACTGGGGCACCATGGCGGATTTGCAGCATCTCATCCAAACGGCGCACGCGCGTGGCATCCTTATGATTGATGATATCGTGGTCAACCACGGCGGCAACCTCGTGGATAGCGGCGACCCGGGCTATCCCAATTTCAAATATCCGCCGGATGGCTATCATTTGCGTTTTCGCGATCCCAACAAACAATATCCGCCGCCGTTTAATTTAAGCCCGGAAAATCCGGCGTTGACGAACCTGTTTCATAATAACGGTGAGATCCAGAATTACGATGATACTACACAGGTTGAGCTGGGCGAGTTGAGCGGCCTTGATGATTTTCGAACGGAATCGCCTTACGTGCGGACCCAGATGACGAAGATTTACGAGTACTGGATTAAAGAAGCCGGCTTCGATGCCTTTCGCATTGATACCGTCAAGCATGTCGAAATGGGATTCTGGCAGGAATGGTGCCCGGCCATTCATGAATTTGCGGCGACGAATGGCAAGCCGGACTTTTTTATGTTCGGCGAAGTGCCCCATAATTCTGACGCTAAAGTGGGCTCCTACACTGGCACCATGGGCGGCGGCCCATACAAGCTGGATTCGGTTTTGGATTACACGCTCTATTTCAAAATCAACCCCGTCTTTGCCGAAGCCACCAGCGGCACGCGGCAACTCGCCGGGCATTCCCGCGCCGTTGATGCCAGTTACGATCCAACGTCGCAAAATCAATTGGTGACGTTTCTCGATAATCACGACCAGCCGCGGTTCCTCAGTATTGACGGCGCCACGACCAATCGCCTTAAAGTCGCGCTGGTATTCCTTTACACGTCGCGCGGCATTCCGTGTTTGTATTACGGGACGGAGCAGGCGTTCAACGGTGCGAAAGACCCCTGGGACCGTGAAGATATGTTCGCCGGCCAGTTCGAATGGGGACCGTCCCTCGGTGATAATTTTAACATGACGCATCCGCTGTATAAGTTGGTGGCGATGCTGAATAACTTCCGCCGGCTTTATCCGGCGCTGCAAACAGGCGTGCAGTCAAATTTATGGAACAGTGCGCATGGGCCGGGTTTGTTTGCCTACACGCGGCAGCTCGGCACGCAGGAAGTGTTTGTGGTCTTTAACACAGCAGAAACGAATCAGACCCTGCCGCCTTGCCGGCTGATTTATCCACGAAAAACCAAACTGGTGAACCTGTTTGATGAAAGCGAAACTTACACACTGGAAAGAGGCGGTAAAACGCCGCCCATCATCGTGCCGGGAACCTCGGCGAAAATGTTCGTCGCTGCGTCTGACGTTCGTCCGCTTGATCCGGTCGTAATCGCTGTTTCGCCGGCGCACGACGCGAAGGATGTTTCAGCCCTGGCGCCTATGGTCATTCACTTTAGCCAGCCAATGGACATCGCCAGCGTCGAGCAGGCGTTCTCGATGGAACCTTCCGTGAAGGGCGCATTCTCCTGGTCACCGACGGGTGATGAAATGAGATTCACGCCGGAGAATCCAGGCCTCCCGCCGCAAACAATGGTCACGGTGCGCCTCGCTGAGACCGCGCGTGCCACTTCCGGCAGGACATTTTATGCCGGGTTCGAATCACGCTATCGCATCGCTGGAGCCGGGCCAACGCCTTAAACTCTCTGCTCTAAATTGTTTTCGCTATGACTGCAACGTGGCGATGGCGACACGGCTTTCGACGCCCAATTTTTCGAAGATGTGCTCGACATGTTTCTGCACGGTGCGCGGGCTGATGCCCATGATGGTGGCGATTTCCGGATTGGTTTTCCCCTCGCGGATCCAATGCGCCACTTCCTGTTGACGCCGGCTTAGGCCGGATATTCCCGATGCGCCTCCGGCAGGCCGGCGCGAATCTTCCAGGGACAGGACCAGCAACCAGCGGTCGGACGCACTGGTGGGCATGGCACGGATTTGAATTTCTCCGGCTGTTGAATTCCAACGCAGCGCCTCGCGGTTGCCGGCCTTGAGACAACGATTGAGCCAGTCGGTAACCGGAGCGGGGACGCGTTCGGTGCTGGTCACTCCCAGCCATTGCATGGCCGGGCCGGTATGATAAAGGATATTGCCTTGCGGCTCGACAATGAGCGTGGCCGAGGAGAGTTCGTTGAGAGCCAGTTCCGTTCCGTTCTGGATGGTTTTGTGGTTCTGAATCAGATCCAGGTTATTAAAAGCCACGACAAGGTGGGGTCGCAACAGTTCCAACAAGGCCCGTTCCCGTTCATCGTAATCTGCATCCTTCCGCGAAAGGGCAAAGGCGATTACATGGCTGGATGAGAGGCGAACCGTGACGGCGATTTGATACTCTACCCCCATCAGGCGATAGACATCCTGATAAAGCTCAAGCTGATGAAAGGCGTCCTGCGTCAAAAAATCGGAGATTTTATGGACCGGAAAATTGGCGGACTGCATCTGGTTAACAATCAGGGGATGCTGCCAGGCCAGTTCTTTGAAGCGGGGAAAAAGCTGCCGAAAAAAAGTGTTCGACTCCGGCTTCAGGACGGCGATGGTTTTATCCGGGGCCAGCAAATCAACTTCGTTATACGAAAGCCAATCAGACGGGACCAGCATGGGCAAAGCCTGGTCCAACAACCATCCGCATAATGCCGACCGGGTGCGAAATGAATGCAATTCCCCAACACACTGGAGGAGCAGATCGTAATCGTTCGACGACAAACGGGTCATACCAAATGAGGATGGAATTTTCCTCCAGCGTCCGGTGATTGACAATCAAAATACGCATATATGCGTATTGTTCTTCTGCAAAAAAATTTGTATAGTGACCTTCAAGGTTTTTTCAATCAGACGAAACAACACCCGGGACGCGTGTGTTGTAATTAGAAGAATGGCAATAGGATATGAAGTGGAAAATGGCGCGGGTTCATGCCGTAAGATCAATTCTCGCAGCGGTGAAACGCAATCAGCCTACACTTTCGGGACATCGTAGATCATTAAAAAGAAGTGAAACCAACGCCAATCCTGCCGGGGGCTAAACTCCCCGGGAACTTTCGTAGCGAACATTAACCTCATCCCAGATGAAAACTGCATTTAACTTTTCGACATCACATCAAATTTTCAGAAATTTAATCCTGATCTTCGCCTTCATTTTGTCCCTGGTCCCTCGTGCCCATGCCGGATTGAATTGCGAAATGAATGTGGTGCGCTACCATCAATATGGCTTCTACTTTTTCCCAAACGTAACGACGAACGGAGTGCTGGACCTGCCCTATGGCACTTATTGTTTCACGTCCTATGGCTGGCCGACGAATGGCACGTCCTCGATTTATCAGTTTGATTCGACGGGTTTCAATCAAGTCGCCGGTGGAAGTGCCTTTGGATACGGCTACTACGATGACATGGTGCATGAGCTCACCAATGGAACCTGGTTTGTTTATTTAACCAATTCGGTCACCACGAACATTTATCATTTTAAAGTCACCGCCAACATTACCAGCGGTGACCTGCCCTATGTGGATATTACCTACCCAGCCGATGGCACAACGGGTGTTCCCAACAACGCGACATTTACGTGGCAGGGACCAACAGACTATGGTGATTTGATCGTTTATCAGGGCCCGAACAGTACTTTCCTGCCAATTACACAAACCAGCTGGCAGCCTCCAACCATGCCTGACGGCTCGCAAAGCTTTACGCCCCATTACGACAGCAATTCGACGACAGCCGTAATCTCTTCCCAGCCCGTCAACAGTCTTTCACAACCTATCTCAAGTTGGTCTTCGACGGACCATCTTCAGGATTATTCCATGTCCACATTCACCGTCGGCAGTGCGGACACCGCCGGCACCGTGCATACCCTGGTCGCATATTACCCTTTTGATAGCAGCAGCAGCTTCGTTCTGGATGGAACTACGGACGCTTCCGGAAATGGTTATAATATGTCCTTTGCCGCTGGTTACGGCGCTCAAGGTGGCGCCACCCTGACCTCTGACTCCGAGGCGGGAATCGGCGCGGTCCAATTTAGCGATGGTGATGGTTCTAGCGGCGGCGTCATTGGCTGGAGCCAGCCGACGCCGGCGGCCTTGCTCAATGCATTGTCCGGCAGTTTCACGGTTTCCTGCTGGGTTAAAACCTCTCAAAGCATCGGATTCGGCGGCGATGCTGCATACAACGGTGCGGGCATCGTCTGTGCGGACGTCAATGGCCAGGCCAATGATACAGTTCCGATTGGATTAACCGGAGGACAAGTCGCCTTCACCACCGGTGGAGACCAGGATGATACCGTGACGTCACAGGCCAGCGTCAACGACGGCTACTATCACCATATCGTTGTCACGCGCAACCAGGAAACGGGCCAAAAACTTATCTATGTTGATGGCGTGTTGGATAATTTTGCCATCGGCACGACCAACCTTTTGAATGATCCCCAGAAATTAACCATCGGGGCAGTGGCCGACGCAGGTGATCCCAACCCGGACGACCTCGGTTACTATAACGGCTACGATGGTGAACTGGATGATTTGCAGATTTACTCCGGTTGCCTGTCTTCCAATGACGTGGCCACTCTTTTCAATAATCCCGGCACGACCATTCCCAATGGCGGCGGTGGCGATAATTTCAATGACGCCCTGGGCACCACGGGCTTGAATTGGTCCACCAGTGGTGACAGCAATTGGTTCACCGAATCCACCAACACCTACAACGGCGCTCCTCTGGCCGCCCAAAGCGGCATCGTGCAGGACGATCAGTCTTCCGTCCTTTCCGTTACGGTCACAGGACCGGGGACTTTGACTTTCGCCTGGTCTTGCCAGGCCAGCGGGAATTTCGATTATGAATTTGATATCGATGGAAATTATCAAGACGACATTTTTGGAGACACGGACTGGTTTTTGGAATTAGACCCGAATAGCGGTTATAACAAACCCTTTGTTATCCCGGCCGGGCAGCATACTCTCACCTGGACGACCTATGCCTATGGCGATGAAGACCCGACCGAAGCTGGTTTTCTGGATAACGTTTCCTTTAATACTGAAACCACTCCCCAGATTAGCCTCAATCCTTTTGACCAGACGAATTATCCGGGCTATTCCGTCTGGCTGGATGCGGGTGTGACCGACACTAACAACGTTACCTGGCAATGGTATGAGGTCGGCGTCGGCGCCATTCCCGGCGCTACGAACCCTTATTTGATTCCTACGAATTCAGGCACCGCTGGCGTGGCCGGAAGTTATTATGTCATCGCCAGCAATGATTCCGGCTCCACCATTTCCAGCACCGCGCTGGTCACATTTGTCAGCGCGCCGTTGCCCCCGGCATGGTCGACTGCTTTCAAGTCGCCATTCCAGGCTGAAGATGAATCCCAGGCTACCAGAGATTACTATTATGGCTGCTGCCTGGATCCCAATGGAAATATTTACGCCGCCTCAGAGTTCGGAGGCGACATGGCCGTTGGCTCGCTTGAACTGAATTCCGGCCCGAACGATGCCGCGGCCATTGTGAAACAAGCTCAAGACGGTACCACGCTTTGGGCCGTGGGCATTACCAATAATGGCAATGGCGCCGGCGCTTATGCTGAGTGCGTCGCACCCGCTCCTGGCGGTGGCGTGTATCTCGCTGGAAATTACCATGGGGATAATTGGCTTAACACCAACCATCTTACGGATGCTGGCGGCGGAGACATGTTTGTGGCTTCCTTCGATGGCAACGGCAGCAACCGCTGGGTCAAGACCTTCGGCGGCACCAATACCGATTTTCTCATCATCAACTCGCTTGCCTCTGATCCTTCGGGCAACGTCGCGTTTTGCGGCCTGGTCGGGAGCGGACCGGTCACCATCGGGACCAGCAACTACGTGGCCAGTGGCCAGGAAGGTATTGTCGTGCAGTTAGACCAGACGGGTGCAGTCCGCTGGTCGCAATTGCTGCCCGCCGAGTGGGTGCAGTACATCACTTACAGTGCGGGACGGCTTTATCTGAGCGTCAATTCCAGCGTCAATAACGGCACCACCAATGTGGTCATCGGCGGCACGACGAACCTGACCGACCGCAGTTGGGCGGTGGCCTGCCTGAACGATACCACTGGCCAGGCCATCTGGGTGCGCGGCGTGGGTGCTCTCTCCGGCAGTTCCAGTGGCAATCCGTACGCCGTGGGATTGATTGATGACGTTCCGCGTCTCGCGATTTCGGGCACGAATGTATTCATCACCGGCGTGGCTTACGCCACCAGCGCTTCATTCAGCAATCTCACGGTCACCTTTAGCAACCCGCGCGGAGAATATGTCGCGCGTTACAATACCAATGGCACTCCGATCGTGGCCATGACGTTTGGCAGCGTCTCCACCACGCCCATTGCCGCCGCGGCCAATGCGAAGGGCGAATTGTATGTCAGTGGCGATTTCGACAATTATTCCTACTTCGGAAATCCCTTGATTGCCGCTCCGGAGGAAACCCAGATTCAGGCCGGTAACTTCAGCCAGGCGTTTCTCGCCAAATTTGACATCAACGGCAACCCGCTTTGGGCTAAAGAAGCAACGTCACCAGTCACCGTCAATTTCCTCGGCATCGCGGCGGATACCAACGGCGTCTGGGCCAGTGGTTGGGGACAGGCCGGCGGCCCTCCGGCCTATGGACCCATCCGGTTTGGAACCAACTCATTCTACTCGGACCGGCAATTCCTCACCGGTCCTGCCGGCGGCGGAACGCTGGCCCTCTTCTACCCGGGCGGTGTGCTGGCCAAAGTCACGGATACGGCCTCAACTGCATTACCGGTCACGTTGCTAAATGTCGCAGACAGCGGCGCGAACTTGCAGTTCCAATTTCTGTCTGAGTCTGGCTTCAGCCATGATGTGCTTTACCGGACGAATCTCCAGGTCGGCAACTGGCAGACCTATTCCACAGTCTCCGGCGATGGCACGTTGAAGACGATTCTCATACCGCTCTCTACCTTCGGTAATTCACGCCAGGGTTTCGTAAGAGTCACCACGCATTAGAATCAATTCAATAAACGTGAAGCGCCCGGATCAGTGATTATTTTTCGGGTCGCCCAGCCACAATAAGCTGTCGATGACCAGCTGGTCCTGGGTTTCGTCAGCGAACGTGTACGACAGCGTCCGGTTGGTTTTGTCGTACTTGTGCTCGTAATCCATGTCGTTATGGCCCCAGTTGAAGTAAATCATCCGGTATTTGGTATTGGTCCACGCCACCGGATAATAACCGCTGTGCCAGATTTCATAGGGCTTTGGCCCCGTGCCAAGCGGAAAACTGGCCGGATCAATGGACAGCAGGATTTTTATGTCCGGATTTTTTCGCAAATCATTCTTCCAGCGATACCACTCATTCGGTGCGGATTTGAAAGTCGTCGGCAGGCCGCGTGTCGCCGGGAAATTCGTGTCCACGTCCAGGATGGCTGACATCGGCCGCCATGTGTTGCTCACGTACTCACCCGACCCGAGGAATTGCTCGTGATACCAGTCCCAATTTTGCGGGTAATCTGAAGGCGTCAGTGCAAACGCGGAGAAATGAAATCCCATCCACGCGCCGCCGTTTTTCATGTAATGCTCAAACGCCGCGCGCTGGGCCGGATCTTCCGGCCGCGTATCCAGGAAAAGCACCACCTGGTAATGCGAGAGAAAGTCCTCGTTCAAATCGCTCCAATTAGTGGTCGCGTCAAAGGCAAAATTATATTTGGCGCCCATCTGCGGGAACCATTTCAACGCCTCATGCACGAAGCTGATATGCGCCAGATCATTCTTGCCAGTGTAAAACGCGACGACTTTGAATTGCGGCGCGCAATGCGCCTGGAAGCACAATGACAGCAGGCAGACGACGGACAGGATGAGTTGTTTCATATGAATTTGGGTGCGGTCATACGAACAGAATAACTGCGGAATGGCAACGCCCCATAAGGGGGGTATGAAAAAACGCCGCTGGCAGTTGTCCTGCCGGCGGCGTGGTAAAAGGAATTCCGGTTAATTCATCACCGGTTCCAGGGCTCGGGCCGGTGCCGGCGCTGCTTCCGGCGTCGTGGCTTCATCGGCCTTGTGGAATTTCACACCCACAATTTTGCTGACGCCGTGTTCCTGCATCGTCACGCCATACAGCACGTCGGCCATGGAAATGGTCCGTTTGTTGTGCGTGATGATGACGAATTGCGAGTGGTTGATGAAGCGCTGCAACAGCTTCACGAAGCGATTGATGTTCGCCTCGTCCAGCGCGGCGTCCAATTCGTCCAGCAAACAGAACGGGCTGGGCTTGACCTGGTAAATCGAGAAGAGCAGCGATACGGCCACCATCGTTTGCTCACCGCCGGACAACAGCGAAATGCTCTGGAGCTGTTTCCCGGGCGGGCGGGCGATGATATCAATCCCGCTTTCCAGGACATCGTTTTCATCCACCAGCACAAGGTCGGCTTTACCGCCGCCGAAGACTTCCACGAACATCGCGCGGAAGTTCTCGCGGATTTTCTCGAACGTCTCGACAAACATCTGCCGCGTCTGCGTGTTGATGCGCGAAAGGACTTCGAGCAGTTGCGCCTTGGCGGAAACCAAATCGTCGTGCTGCTTGGTGAGAAATTGATAACGCTGTTCGGTCTCTTCGTATTCTTCAATGGCGACGAGGTTGACCGGGCCGATTTCGTCCAGGCGTTTTTGCAGCCCTTCAATTTGCTGCGCGACGGTGTTCCAATCCGTGGCCGCGCCGCTGGCCGCCATTTCTTCGGGCGAAAGCGTGTGGATTCTGGGATGGCCCTCATCCGCGAAGGTAATCGTGATGCACTCGCTGCGGATATCGTCCAGCGCGACGTGGTACTTCTGCTGGATCCGTTCGCGCAGGTTTTGCACGGACATGTTGCGTTGCGCCAGTTCAATCTCGATGCTGCCGCGCTGGTTTTGCAATTCAGTGAGGCGGTTGCGTTGGGAACGCAAATTTTCTTCGCGCGCTAAGATGTCCGTTTCCTGCGAATCTTTTTGCCCCATCAATTCCGCCGTTTGCGCGCTGACCTGTTCGCGATCGTGCGCCAAACGCTCAATCTGGCCGCGTGAATCCTGGATTTCGGATTCCGCCTGTTCTTTGCGCGAGACGACGCCGGAAATTTCACCGCGCCGTTGCTCGACGATTTGCGTCAGCTCGCGAATCCGCTGCTCCAACGCCTGTCCCTGCTGCCGGAAAGAGGCCAAAAGCTGCTCCTCCGCCGCGAGGGCGATCTTGCTTTCCGTCAGCGCCGTGTTGGCCGCGTCGCGCTGCAGGCGCAGGTTTTCCAGGTTGCTGGTGTATTCGGAAACGCGTCCTTGCTCGGCCTGCTCGCGCTGTTCCAGTTCATGCAACTGCGTGGCCAGGGCATTTCGTTTTTCCATGCCTTCGCGTTCCTGCGCCGCGAGGCTTTGGACTTCAAAAACGACGGTCTCAATCTTTTGGTTCAGCAGGCGGGACGAATTTTGCAACGCATTGAATTCGCCTTCGCGCGTGGCGATGGCTACTTCCTGCTCGCGCAATTCCGTTTGCGCCTGTTGCAGGCTCGCTTGCAATTCCGTTTGTTCGGCCAGCAGCGCACCGCGCCGGCGGCTGGCTTCCGCCACGCGATTTTGAATTTCGACAAGATGGTTTTGCAGTTCGGCGATCTGGTTTTTGCGGCCAAGAATGGAAGCCGGCGCTTTGGGATTGCCGTGTCCGTTCAAATAACCGCCGGTATAAATCCCGTGACGGCTTAATAGATCGCCACTCAAGGTGACAAAGTCGCAACCGGCATGGCCGTTCTGGATTTGCGCCGTGGCGGTGGGCAAATCAGACGCGATAAACGTCCGGCCCAGCAACGATTTCAAAAGTCTTTCTACGGAAGGATCCGACTGGACAATGCTCAGGGCAGGAACAATTTGGCCGGGCGCCAAATTCCTTTCCGCGGAGACATCTACGCCGGGAGCCAGTTCACCTTCGAAAACCATTTGTTTTTCATCGGCTTTTTGCTGGATGGCCAGCGCGGCCACACTGGCGCGGCCGGTCTTGTTTACACTCAAGTCTGCCAGGATTTCCTGCGCGGACTCGGGTTGCTCCGTCAAAACCAGTTGCAGGTGATGGCCGAGGGCGTTTTCGACGGCCACAACAAATTGTTCCGGCACGCGGATTTTGTCGGCCAGCGAACCAATGACCGAGCGCGATTGGCGCAACGCGGCAACCGCGCCGGCGTCGAAGCCTTCACGGGAATGTTCGAGTTGCTCAATCACCGTCAGGCGCGAACGTTTCTCCGCCTGCTGTTGCAGCAGCTGGTCCTGCTCGTTCGAGGACGCCTGCAAATCGTTCTGCAAATCACGCAGGCGGTTTTGCCGCTGCTCGACGGACCCGCGCTGGACTTGCGCGTTCAACTTCTCCGCCTCCACGCTCACAGTAAATTCCTGCAGGCGCGCTTCGAGGCGCGTGCGCTCTTCTTCCAGCTGCACTTTTTCCGCGGACAACTTTTCGAGGCGTACTGTATTGCCCTGCTTCTGCAAATCCAAAGCCGTGATTTCGTTGCGTACGCGGGACAAATCCTGCGCGGCAGCGAAGGCGGCGGATTGCGCGGTGCGCAAATTCTCCTGCAACTGCCGGAGATCGCTTTCGACCTGGGCCAGGGCGGCCTGCTTTTGCTCCAGCGCCGACCGATGATCCGCGAGGGCGGTTTCGGACTTCGACAAATGCTGTTGCGCATTCGCCAGTTCTTCTTTGGCCGCGCTGCAGCGTTCTTCCGCCTGGGTAATGTCCGCGAGCGCGCGGGAATTTTGCGATTCCAATTCGCGCAGGCGTTCTTCGTTGAAATGAATCCGGCTGTCGTGCCGTTCAATTTCGCTCTTCAATTCCAGCCCGCGCTGTTGCTGCGCGGAAACTTCGTGTTCCAGCTCCATCAAACGCTCGCGCAGTTGCTTGATTTCGTCCTCAAAGCGCAAAACATCGGCCGAGCCGGTTTCGATCTCGTCGCGCAATTGGGCGGCGGCCGAAGTTTTTTCGGCGATTTCAGCGAGCAACACGTCGAACTGGTGCCGTGCGAGCTGCGTTTCCAGGTGCTGCAACTCCATGGAAATTTGTTTATAGCGCCGCGCCTTGCCCGCCTGGCGTTGGAGCGAACCGATCTGGCGTTTCACTTCGCGAATTAAATCCGCCACGCGCAGGAGATTTTGTTCGGTGTACTCGAGCTTGCGGAGCGATTCCTTCTTTTGCGCTTTGAACTTGGTGATGCCGGCGGCTTCTTCGAAAATCATGCGGCGGTCATCCGGCTTGCTGGACAGGATCTGCGTGATGTGACCCTGCGCCAGGATGCTGTAGCTGGTGCGGCCCACGCCCGTGCCCATGAAGAGCTGCTGGATGTCCTTCAGGCGGCAGGGGACTTTGTTCAGGAAATATTCGCTGGCGCCGTCGCGGAAAATCCGGCGCGTGAGGGTCACTTCATCATAGGATACTTCCACGCCCGCCGCGCGCAGGCTTTCCTCACCCACGCCGCCGAGCGTGAGGGATACTTCGGCCATACCCATGGGTTTGCGCCCATCCGTGCCGTTGAAGATGACATCAGCCATCTCGCCGCCGCGCAGGGCCTTGGCCGATTGCTCGCCCAGGACCCAGCGGACGGAATCCGATACGTTGGACTTGCCGCAGCCGTTGGGGCCGACAATGGCGGTGACGCCGGGTTGAAAATTGAGTGCGGTCTTGTCCGCGAATGATTTAAAGCCAAAAACCGTTAAATTTTTAAGATACATGGTCAAAAGCTGCGGTTGTCTGGGCACAGAAAACCACAATTACTAGGCCTAGTAAAGAAAAAACCACTACATAATGCGGTTTTCTCCGCTGAGGGTACAACTAATGGTGAGGAACCATGACTTGGGTTGTACCGGCAGCTACATACTCTTTTTTAACCAAATCGGTTATTTTATACGATAAATGGCCGGTTAAGTCAACCGATTTTGGGTTGAAATTGCAGGTGGTGGGCGGTTTGACTGTAGGACATTACTCCCGTCTGTGCCGACGCAAATTGCTTGCGATGATCTGCGTCGAGAGGCAGGTTTTGGAGCATCACACAGCGCGCACACATATGCTCAATTTGAATCACCCGCAGAGTAAGCACATCTTCGCTGCTTCCCGATTCGAGGATGCTGTTTTGGAGCATGCCAAAAAGATGACTCTTGTGCCTTCGGTGCGACGTCGTGAACTGTTGATTGAGTGTCAGCAGCAATTGAACAAGATGCGCACGCTGAACGCAGAGCATTTCGAAAATTCACCGTTTATATTCGAGGCAATCGATGAGCTCGGCATGAGCTTGATTCAGCTAGCCGAACTGCGTCACGGGAGCATTGTTGAAGACAGGAGCATTGGTGACGGATGTTGTGCGGCATGCGAAACGCCGATCACTAATATTGTTACCGTGCCGAGTATGCCGCGCTCAATTTATTGCAGTCCTTGTTTGGAGATCATCATGCCAGCATTGTCGAAGTTACGCTCCCGGAAGGGGTTTGGCACAGATTTTATATGACAATGCCGTGGCGGATCTAAAAGCGTGAACAACTAGGAGTCAAGTTCCAGTTGCCAAAAGTTGATTGTTGATGGTTTATAGTGGATAGCAAAATGCCTTCGTAAGATTGCGGCGGCCAGATTGTTCTTTGACATAGTGAGACGGAATTGAAAGAGGGCGAAAGCGGCGATGAATCGCCGCACTCCATACGCTTTGCGAGGACGTTTGACTTACAACCGTCGCGGTAGCGTGCGTGCTTTAGCACCGCTTTTCTGACCCTATTTCTACTGCCGGTGAATTAACCCAAATCAAGCCTCTGGGCCAAAAAACAAACTGAAACCAAACCAAAACAGGCCAAAAAATGAATGGTGATGAGACTGAAAATTTCAGTCCCATTTAAACCTGTTCAACTCTATTCAAGCCTATTCAAGACCCCTGGGGGGCGGGGGGCGCACCTGGAGATCGCGTTCCAGCCTTCAAACCAGCCAGCAACCTTTATGGCTAAAACCAAACCGCCGCAAGCTCCTGCAAGGTAAAAAATTTACCTGCTATTCCGCCTCTATTTCGCGCTATTGGTATTCGAGAGTAAAAACGATTCCTGCCACGGCTGGTGCTTTTGATAAAGCTGCCATCGTTTCTGCATATCAGCGATGGTTCCCGGTTTCATGCCGGCGGCGGTGGCAAGCTGGATAGCGTTGCTCACGGTGGTTTGCGCATCGTCAAATTGCCCGGCCTCGGCCTGCGCCATCGCCAGCACGTCCTCGACCAGCGGTTGTGAGCCACCCGTCAGGGCACTGGCCTTTTGGGCGAGCGTCAGCGCGTTTGCACCATCCCGTACGCCCGGATGCTCATCGGCGGCCAGCACATGCGCCATGAAAGCAAGCGTTTGGAAATTATCCGGGTCCAGTTGCAATGCCTGGTTCAGTTGGGCGATAGCATCGGCATCGCGGCCCTGCTGCAGGAGTGCCTTGGCCCATTCCACCAGCGGGGTGGGATCCGTGGGCGCGAGGCGCATGGCTTCGGCAAATTCATTGGTGGCGCCGTCGAAATCGTTATGCCCGGCGAGGGCGATGCCCAAATAAAGATGCGGCGCCGCGCTGTCCGGGTCGAGTTGCATGGCCTGATGAAATTCATTGGTGGCTTCATTGAAATGGTGCAGAGTCGCCAGCACGCTGCCCAGGCCGTCGCGCAACGTCCGCGATTTG
>DATJXK010000151.1:0-15907 GCA_035500235.1 Pseudomonadales bacterium
AAATCAGCAGCGGACGGCCCAGCAATTCGTCGAAACTCGTGCGGGAAATTTGCGTGGCGAAAAAATCCGCCACCAGCCAAACCTCGACGCCTTCGAGTTCGCAGGCTTTAATCACATTTTCGATCTGCTCAAAATAAGTACGCCGCGCGCTCAAAATCACGCCATACACGGAATGCTCGTGCAGCAACATCGTCAGCTCCTGGGCGCCTTCCTGGTTCAAATCCAGGGCGGCGACGATTTCAATCCCTTCGTCATTATGCGCCTTTATTTCTGTCCGCATCCGGGCGATTTCGTCGTCTGTGCCGGCAATAATGAAACGCCGCCGGTATTGCGCCTGGGCCATTTTGCTCTTGAGAAAAAAACGGAGGATTTCCTCTTTCAACCAAACCGCACAAAAGGCGATGCATCCGAAAGCCACCATGATCATGCGGGCCACTTGCAACTTGAAAAGAAAGGCGATCACCACCAGGGCGAGAGTCAGGCCTGCGCAACCTTTGAGCAGGGGCCAGAGAATCTCCCCGCGGGGCGAGAGCGGGGTGCGATTATAGAATCCCTGCGATTCCAGTATCAGCGGCGCGCCGGGAATAACGACAAAAAGCAGTTTGGCAGAATCAGCAAATTGGGTGGACTGCGGCAGGTTTAACCAAGCCATCACTGCCGGGTCTGCGCGGAAAACGTAGGCCAGCAGGAAACTGGCAAAGAAAATACAGGCATCCGCAAGTTGTTGAATTTGCGTGCGGATCTGTTGGTCGCGTCGCAGCATTTTACAATGGCTTCACCGGCAATTGAAATTCCGGCGCCTGGGTGGCGATAAAACGGGTAATCCGGTCAATCGCCGCGTCTTCCTGCCCCGGGAGGCACACGGCAAAGTACGAAATGTACGACCATCGCTGCAATGCCCCCTTGCGTAATAAATCCAGCGTTAAGTGCTCAATCATTTTGTCGTGATCTGGCGTTTCTTCGTTATTGGCTACATACCAATAAACATAGACGCCTGCGACTTTGATTTTTTCCCCGTTGCGGTCTTTCATCATTTGGCTCACCTTCCAGGCGGCCGCCTGCAAATGGTAAGGCGGTTGATCATTGATTGGAATATCCAGCACTTGTTTTTCATCGATGCTCCAGCCCTGGCCGGGCAGACAGAAATCAGGGCGATGAATGCTCGTGCGGTCGGCGCCCATTAAAATGGCCGTGGATTGGATCCAAAATCCATCTGGTGAATGGTATATGCGCTCGGCATAACTGGTGTCTTTCGGCAGATAGCCCAGGACCGTTTCCGGTTCCGGCATATTGGTGGAAGTGTAGCCTGCGACATTCTCAGGTAAATGAATGTCTATTTTTACGCTTCCGGGAATTGGCGTTCCTTTGATGGCCGGTGTGCCGAGCCTTTGGTTGGCGCGCAGCCACGTCAGGGCAGTGGCCGTTCCAGCCATCATGAGCAGCGTTATCACCAGCAGGAATATTTTCTTATTATTCATTCGGTTGTGGTTTGACTGCCCCTTTTTCAAGCTGGAACTGTGCCGGTTGCCGCCCCGGCCCGGTCGTTTGCCCTGGTTGGCCGACGGCCGCAGCTCTTGCCTCATGTTTTTCCAGCCAGGAACCAACTAGAAACAATCCGATAAACGCGGGGGCATACGGCATCAGGCTGGTGAAGAAATTATCATGCACGTAATTGCCCCATTTTTGTCCGCCCATCTCGGCGGCCACGATGACCATGAGCAGCCGCAAAAGATTTCCCAAAATGGCGAAGGGAAGGGCCAGTGATATAATCAACAGCCGTTTCCAGGGGGAGCGGAAAGTGAAAAAGGCATAAATCGTGGCCAGGAGAAAATTTGCCGCGAAACTGCGAATACCACTGCAAGCCGCTGCCACGTCATATTGAAATGCCCCAGAGGGGTCAAATAATTCCGTGCCGTAGCGTGCCACGCCGATTCCAAAACAATGAGAAACCATTTCCACCAGCCAGGTCACGAAAATCCGCAATGGAGACGTGATGAAGGTGACATGCGCCCCTATCGGGATTGCAAACAATAATAGAAAAGAGGGGAAGATGCTCTTGCGCAGCCATTCCTTGCCCCAGGCCATTCCCATTAAACCATAAATGCCAACGAATAAAGCAAGGATCGAGAAATGCGGTAACTGAATAGCATACCCAAAGATATGCAAAAGCATGGCAAAGATTAAGATTGCCAGTCCGGGCCCCCAGATTTCCAACCGTGAGTCGAGCAATTCGTGCCGTTTCCACCAAAATAACCCGATCACCAAAAACGGAACGTAATCGCAGTATGCGTCGTCGCTTTCGCCCACATTCGTGCTGTCATAGATCCAGAGGTACAAGGAATGGGTATGGACATAACCCAGAATGGAATTACCCAGAAATTGAAATATTAACAGCCAAACCGCCAATAAAATGAAGAAAAAGCCCTTGTTCGGCAGCCGTTGCCAGCAATCTGCCGTGTCCTGCCAGAAGTCGCCGGTGTTCTTTATGGGTTGCGGTTCGTTCACTGCGTACCTGTCCATGCTTAGACTGCCAAAATCCTTAAAAGACTCAAACAAAAAACCTTCAAAAATATGTGATTTTTCGGACATTTAAGATTCCAAGCTCAAATCTTTGCTAATTCCCGCAAATCAGACAGTTGTCGCAGATGATGGAGAACGGGCATTCAGCGTCATGTGCTGAGTGAAAAGTGACGGGGGGCCCTATAAAATTAATGGCTTGCAGTTAAAATTTTTGCGGATGAAAATGACTGCCGCGCCAATAATTATAGTTACAAAGTTCATCTGGCTCAGATGGATGAGGAATATCTCAACCGGAAACACTAAATATGCAACAATGGCTGAGAAAGGTTCGCGTAGCTTTAACGCCAAGAAATTGGCTTTTAAAAACCAAATTAAACAATGGCGCATTAGTTTATGGTCGAAATCGGCCGGGATATGGTGGTCGGGGAATTTACATTTATCGCGATGCCATCGAGCCTGAATTTCAGCACTTGGACGAATTTCTTGTTCCCGGCGGGACTTTTATAGACATCGGTGCTAACACGGGGATCTACACCCTTAAATCTGCCAAATATCTGAGTGCCAACGGTGGCATAGTCATCGCCTTGGAACCATTTCCCGATGTGTTGGCAACCTTGTATCACAATGTCCGCGCCAATGGATTTGCCAACGTACGAATACGGAATTTTTGCGCCGGGGAACGAACCGGTGCCACCGCGTTTTGGATGAACTTCGACCTCCCAAACTCATTCAGCATCGCTAAAAGAGATGAGAAAGCTGTATCCTTTTCAACCCTGGTTGTCACGTTGGATGAGCTGGTCGAGTGGGAAGGATTGTCCCGTCTGGATTACCTCAAAATTGACGTGGAAGGAGTTGAAGCGCAAGTCCTGGCCGGCGCGCGAAAAGCCATTAGCCGATATCGTCCCATCATTCAGGTGGAGGTGAGCATCAATCACGTGCCCATGGAACTCTCTGAATACTCGGCTTTTCAAGCCCAGGCCGGCAGCGCGAATCAAATCTTCATTCCTAACGAAAGTATCAAAATTGATGTTCCAAAAAAACTGGGTTGGGTGAAGGTCCTATAAATCGCAAAGTCAGGCGGTTTGTACATTCTGGCCCGCGGGATCGTTTTGATGATGGGTCACCTGTTGATAGATATTGTTCATGGCTTGGAAATAGGCTTCTTCGGAAAATGATGTGGTGATGCGATTGGTCGCCTCGATACTTTTGCGCTGAAGGAGGGCGCGATCTGTGTCCAAAGCCGCAATCGCCGCAGTCAGGCTATCAATCATCGCTGCCGCATTTCCCACTGGAATCTTGCTGCCGCAGGCTTCCGTTACAATGTGGCCGGGTCCTCCACAATCGGCAATCACCGGCACACAGCCGGTTAGCATGGCCTCCATCATTGTCAGGCCGGCGCTCTCACGCAAGCTGGGCAGCAGATAAACGTGGCTCGTCGCCAACTGATTCAAGTAATCCGTTCCTTTCCAAAGACCAAACACCACGTCCGTTCCCAACCCCAGCCGGTCCGCCAGGTTGCGCAAATGGCCCAGCTCCGCGCCGTGGCCGCCAATATGAAATGACAATTTCATCCCTTGTTGCTTGAGGCGGGCAAGCGCCTCGATGGCCAGGGCCACGCCTTTGCGCCCTTCCAGCATCCCGCCGGCAAAAAAGCGCAGCGGGTCGTCAAACCTCCGTTCGGGCGCCAAAGCTGAAAACTCGCCAATCGTGGACGATGGAAAAAATGCCGGCGACAACAGTGACACTCCGGACTCAGTCCCCCGCAATTTTGCCACCAGCCGTTTTGTTTCGTTATTGGCTGTAGCAATATGAGTGGCATGCCGGGCGCAAGCGCGAACAGACGGAGAACAACGCGAAAGCCCGTTAGATAGAGTTCTTGTTAACTCGTATGCTTTGGACGGTGCACTCAGAAGGGAATACAGTTTTAACGGAAATTGTTCTGCGCCGCCAATCGGTCCCCAGATAAAAGGGATGCCCAGCTTCCAAAACGGCAAACCCATCCGCCACGTGGAGACGGTAACGTGATGCACGAGATCGAACTGGACAGATTCATGCAATTTTTTCCCAACCACGAAGGCCTCTCTTGTAAAATTGCTGTACTCCATCCAGTTCTGGAACCGGGACACGATAAAGTTTGAATGCCGCGGCTTAGGGAAGTTGGCGTAGGCAAAGGTCACGCTCGGCGGGACCATCCCCTGGGCAGCGGCGCGCTCGAGGTCAGCTTGATGACGGCCGCTGGTAATTACCCATAAATCATGCCGTCGGGCCATACATTGCACCACCGACCATCCGAAATGAGCCTCAGAGCCGGAAAAGGGAGTGCAGGCATCGGCGCTAATCAGGATTTTCATCTGGCGGCTCTCCCGCATCTTGGGTATCGGGAAGAGCCATGTCAAGGAACACCATCTTTCTCCGAATATTTAACCTGAAATGGCTTTAAAATAAACAATCAGTTTGACGCCCGCCGCGAATCCGCTACGGTCACACGCCAAGAGTCCCATGCAGCCATTTCTGAAGCTTTGGATTTGGGTTTCCGCCTTCGCCACGTTCGCGGGCTGGACGCTTTCGGCTTGTGGGCAGTTGAATCGCATGGGTTATGCTGTGGCTTTTGTCGCCTTCGCGATTTTCATTTTTCTCTGCCGGCGGGATTTGGGATTTGCTCGTGAGAAGCGTTTTTCCATCGGTCAGAAATTTTTTCGGCGTTTCCGCCGGCCATTGCCGTTCTGTTTTTTGGCGCTGGCTGTTTTGATTTTCATCAGCGGTGCGATTTATCTGCCGGACAATTATACTGGGCTGACTTATCGGGCCGGACGGGTGTTGCAGTGGCTCTCACATGGCCACTGGTTCTGGATTCATACGACAGACTCCCGGATGAACGACCGCGCCTGTGGTATCGAATGGCTGACGGCGCCTATATTGCTCTTTACGAAATCCACGCGCGCTCTTTTCCTGCTCAATTTTCTGCCCTTTCTCCTGCTGCCCGGATTGATCTTCAGCGTGTTCACACGGTTGGGCGTTTCACCACGGGTTGCCCGGCAATGGATGTGGCTGTTGCCCACCGGCTACACGTTCCTTTTGCAGGCAGGCGGCAATGCCAATGATGCGTTCCCAACAGTCTATGCACTGGCGGCCGTTGACTACGCCTTGCGTGCGCGGGAATCCAGGCAGGCCTCCGCCTTATGGCATTCATTCCTCGCTGCTGCGCTTTTGACAGGTGCCAAAGCCAGCAATCTGCCGTTGCTGCTGCCATGGGCTATTGTGATTTTGCCCGCGCTCCCGTTATTAACAAAAAAAATCGCTGTTACGGCACTGGTGGCTCTCGTAGCAGCCGTGGTTTCTTTTTTGCCGACGGCGATTCTCAATTCGGTTTTTTGCGGCGATTGGTCCGGGGCAGTTTTGGAACGGCCCGTGATGACCATTAAAAATCCGCTCATCGGGATTATCGGGAACAGTTTTCAATTGCTGGTCGGTAATTTTTGTCCGCCCATTTTCCCATTTGCCTCATGGTGGAACGCTCATGCTACGGAGATTGTCCCTCGTGCGCTGGTTTCCGTTTCCACACACTTTGATATCGGCTTTTTTCAACTGGGTGAATTGCCCATGGAAGACTCGGCGGGCGTCGGCCTGGGCCTAAGTCTCTTGCTGGCCGTTTCTGTCATGGCGAACTTTTTCATCCGTCCCGTTTCCGTCCGCGTTCGGCCACCTTGCGTTTGGGCCATGGTTGCGTCCTGGATAGCGTTGCTGGTGTACGCCATGAAATCCGGCATGATCACGGCGGAACGTCTGATTGCTCCTTACTATCCATTACTGATACCGCTCTTGCTCATCGGCGCGGGCCAATCGCAAATCGTCCGCCGCAGCTGGTGGAACATTCTGGTTGGCTTCACACTTCTTATGGCGTTAGTTGTCCTGGTTTTGCTGCCGGATCGCCCGTTATGGCCAGCGCAAACCATCCTGGGAAAACTCGCCGAAAAACATCCGGAAAATCATCTCATCGTCCGCGCCCGGGAGGTTTACGCCGTCTATGCCAAACGCTCCGATCCTCTGCCACAGGTGCGCGCATTGCTTCCGCCAGGCATCAAAGTCGTTGGATTTATTGGTGCGGAGGATGATAACGATATTTCCTTTTGGTTGCCACTCGGCTCCCGGCGGGTGGAACAATTTTTACTTACCGACCCGCCGGAACGATACCGGCAGCAAGGCGTGGAATACGCCGTTGTCAGTAAAGTAAACCTCGATTTGCGTGACATCGCACTGGACGATTGGCTCAAAAAAACAGACGCGCGGGTCGTCGCTACTACCAATGGCATCCTTAAGGTCGCTGAAGGCGTGCAGCCATGGTATATCGTCCGGATTGGCCCGTGATATGAGCCTAGGATGTCGGCGGCTTCTGGGGTGGTAATTCGCCCGGGTTTTGCTTGTCTTCGTGGACCGCTGCGGCTGCGCGATTATCTTTCACAGGAACACTCTGCGCACTCTGGGCTATCGCAGGCATTTTCAGGAAAATCTGGATTTGCCGGATTTGTTCGGAATGCAGGGCGATTTCCGACGAATTCATCGTTATCCTGGATTCCAGTTCCGCCGCTCTGGTTTCAAACGACAACCGGCTTTTCGAAATCTGGTGGTCCAGGTTCTCGAGTTTAATGTCCAACGGGCCGAGGAAGTTGCGAATCTCGTGGATTTGCTCTCGTATTTGTTCAAATTCGGTTTTCAAAATCAGCAATGGCCGAAGTTAATATCTTTTCCCACTGGAGAGAATTGCTTCCCAGTCCCCGCAAGCAACGTAACGACTAAGCAAAAGTCTGTCAAATATTTACGATTAAAACTTTGATTTTTTTATTCATTTTTTAGAAGAAGGGCGCGTAGTTTCACTGGTATGTCTTGCCCAATGAATTTGGGGCTGGCATGCTATCATCATGGCCACTTCGCCCACGTCGCGGGCCGTTCGCGACCCGAAAACGCGCTTTAACTGGCGCGTGAGCAGCTTTTTGCGCTGGGCCGTTTCCCGCTGGCTCGAAGTCCGCGCCAAAATTACCGGCCAAAAATATGACTGCGTGGCCCTGGCCGGCGAATCGGAATACAACATCACCGTAAATTCAGACAGGACCATTTCCTGCAACTGCCAGGATTATGATGGCAGCGGGCACCTCGGTGATTTGAAAAAAAATTCCTTCGAAGAAATTTTCTTCGGCCCGGTCGCTCAAAAATTCCGCGACGATTTGGCAAAGGGAAAAATTCCTATCTCCACCTGTGCGCGTTGCGGTGATTTAAAACGTTTGAAGCGCGGCGAAGCTCCAGTGAAACCGCGTTTGCCTTATCGCGGCATGCTTTTGGAGAACACCGTGATTTGCAACGTGGATTGCATCGGTTGCGCGCGCGAAGGCGCGGCGAATATCCGCACCAAAAAAACCATGCCGCTGGAAGAACTGAGCCAGATGGCAGACCTCGCGGCGCGGCTGGGGATGCAGCGGATTTTTTATCTCAACCTGGGCGAGCCGTTTCTTTCGCCGACGATTTGCCGCGAACTGCCGTTGTTGCGGGAGAAAAATCCGAATGCCTACATTCGCGTTTCCAGCAACGGTGTCCTGCTAAACTCTGACGCCAAGCGTGAAGCGGCGCTGAACCTGAGCGATATCCAATTTTCCGTCCACGGCATCAGTGATGAGATGTGCGGCAAATACATGATGCGCGGGAGTTTCGATAAGGCGTTTGACGCGATGAAGCAGATGGTGGCATACCGCGATGCGCGCGGAAAGAAGATGCCTATCCTCGAATGGAAGTACCTTTTATTTAATTGGAACGATTCTCCGGAGATCATCCAAAAGGCAATTACGATGGCGAAAGACATTGGCGTGGACATGATTTCCTTTTGGCCTACACAAAATCCGTTTTACGGCGTGTCTTGGCGCTATCGCCTGGGGCAATTCAATGACATCGGCCGCTCCAGCTGGAAAGGCCGCGAAGTGATTCTGCGTCCCGAGAACGCCGCTGCGGCGAAGTGAGTTAGGTAGCAGCCAATTGCTGTTATCAACCCTGTAGGATTAACCTGAATCGTGGTAGGGCCGCGCTCCAGCGCGGCCGCCATGTTCTCCCTCGCCCCTATTGGGTGGGGTGAGGAGACTTGAGATTGAAACCGCCTTACAACGCACCAAACGCCTCGTCCAAAACTGCCAACGCAAAATCCGCATCGGCCTGTGTGATACACATCGGCGGCGCAAAACGGATCGTCTGTCCCCATAGTCCGCCTTTGCCGATCAGTAATCCCAAATCACGCGCATATTCCAAAACCTGCACGCATTCGGCGGAAGCAGCCGCTTTCGTTGTACGGTCCTTCACCAGCTCAATTCCCAGCATCAACCCGCGCCCGCGTATGTCGCCAATGATTTTATGTTTCTCTTTCAACTGATGCAGCCCGGCTAAAATATGCGTGCCCAGCTTGTGCGCGTTCGCCTGGAGATTTTCTTTTTCAATCACTTCCAGCACCGCTTTGCCGATGGCGCTAACCACGGGATTTCCGCCAAACGTATTGAAATGGACTTTACCCACGAGCGCCTGGGCAATCTTCGGCGTCGTAACGACCGCGCCAAGCGGACAGCCGTTCCCGATGCCTTTCGCCATCGTGACAATATCCGGAATGACCTCCTGCGTTTCAAAGCCCCAGAAATGGGTGCCCAGCCTGCCAAAACCCGTTTGCACTTCATCCGCAATGCACACGCCGCCCGCGGCGCGCACATATTCGTACGCCTGCTTTAAATAACCCTTGGGAAATTCCACGAAACCGCCGACGCCCTGGATGGACTCCGCGATGAACGCCGCCAATTTCCCCGGCGTGGCCGTATCAATCAAATCTTTGATATCGTTCGCATATTTTTTGCCGGCGTCCGGATCGTCGTAACCAAACGTCCCGCGATATGGATACGGCGCGAGCGTGTGATGCACGCCGAAACTGTGCGGCACATTATATTTCCAGGCGCTGTGCGCCGTCATGCCCATGCCCGAGGCATTGCCGCCATGGTAGCCGTTGCGCAACCCGATCGTGTCGTAATTGCCCGTCGCCACGCGCGCCATTAGCAACGCGAGGTCGTTCGCCTCGGAACCGGAATTGACGAAGTAACACATCTTCAATTCGCCTGGTAATTTCGACGCCAGCTTCTCCGCGTACGACGCCACATTCGGCTGCAAATAAAGTGTCGTGGAATGCTGGAGGGTTTCGTTTTGTTTATTTGCCGCCGCGACCACGTACGGATGGCAATGCCCGACGCTTACCGTCACGATGCCGCCGATGCCGTCCAAATAACGCCGGCCCGTTTCGTCCCAGACATATTGCATCGCACCTTCGACGAGCATCATGGGGCTTTTATAATAATGAAAAATCCCCGGGTTCATGAACTGCTTGCGCAGTGCGAGGACTTCGGCGGCAGACGGACCCGTATATTTTTTAGGCTGATGATTGCACGGCGGCAACGGAATGTTTTTCATAAATCAAAACTTACGACCGATATTTTGAAAGAATTTGGCTGTTGCTGAAAAAATGTTCAACGATGAAAATTTTTACGCGCCTTTGTTTCGGGGGCATTTTTGCCTCGTTAAGCTTTCGCTTGCCGTGAAATATCGTTGTGGTTACTGTTCGCGAACTTCGATGAAGCGTCTTTTTATCGCCCTTGCTGCTATTGCGATTTGCTGGAGTTGTGCCGCTCAAACACTGGACACGAACATTCTCTATTTAACCACCGGCTGGAGAATTCAATCGGCGGAGCAATTAATTCGCAATGAACGTGCCGCTGCGATGGCGGCGCCAAAGCAACGCACGTTGGAAGATTGGAAGAAGCAGGCCAACGGCGAATCCATTTCGTCCAAGCGCTATCCCGATTTGGATTGGTATCCCGCGACTATGCCATCCACTGTGCTCGCAGCGCTCGTCAACGACGGCATTTACAAAGACATTTATTTGGGAACGAACCTCGCCAAAATCCCTGTCGCACCCTTTACCAACGCGTGGTGGTTTCGGAAACAATTCTTCCTTTCCAAAAGCCAGGTGAATCAAAATGCTGACCTCGTTTTCGAAGGCATCAATTATCGCGCCAACATCTGGCTTAACGGCGAGCAAATCGCCTCCACCAATGACATCTTCGGCGCATTCAGAATTTTTAAGCTCGATGTCAGCGGCCTGCTTCACCGCGGTCGAAATGCCCTGGCCGTGGAGGTTTTTCCCCCGCAACCCGGTGATTTTACCATGGGCTTCGTGGATTGGAACCCGCAGCCGGCTGATCGCGAGATGGGGTTGTGGCGCCCCGTTAAATTACATTTCTATAAATCCGTTACGCTCGACAACGTCTTTGTCGAAAGCAAAATTGACCATACGAACTGGCAAAGCGCCGACCTGACGATTCGCGCGGACCTCAAGAACAATGCCGACCACGCCGTTACAGCAACTGTCACCGCCATCATTAACGATGAAGCTTCCATTGAAGATTTCACGTTGCGCGCTGGTGAAGAACGCTCAGTCGAATTGAAGCGAAGCATGACGCACGCGCAATTGTGGTGGCCATGGGAATTGGGCGAACCGCATCTTTATCCTCTGAACATTACCGTTGCTGACCACGATGGCATTTCCGACTCCGTGCAAACCCGTTTCGGCATCCGCGAGGTGAGTGATTACGTTACGCCGGAGGGCTATCGCGGCTACAAGGTGAATGGTAAAAAAATCCTCCTGCGCGGCGGCGGTTGGGCGGACGAATTGTTGTTGCGTGAAAATAAAACCAATCTCCAGGCACAAATCGCTTATACGAAGGCCATGAACCTGAACACGATTCGCCTCGAGGGCATCTGGGGCAGCAGCCAGCAGCTCTACGATTTGGCAGATGAGAATGGTCTGCTCATCATGGCAGGTTTCAGTTGCCAATGGGAATGGAAGGATTATCTCGGCAAAGCCTGCGACGATTTTGGTGGCTTCAAATCTGAAGCCGACATGACGCTCGCGACCAATTATCTCCACGACCAGGTTTTGTGGCTGCGCAATCATCCGGGCATCCTGATGTGGGTCGTCGGCAGCGATAAATTGCCGCGCCCGGAACTGGAAAGAAAATACGATGCGCTCCTGGCACAAATTGACCCAACTCGTCCTGTCCTAAAAACCTGTGGCGATGACGCCAGCCAGATCAGCGGTCCCTCGGGCGTAAAAATGAACGGCCCGTACGATTACGTCACGCCAGACTATTGGTACCTCGATACCAAAAACGGCGGTGCATTCGGCTTCAATACTGAGACCGGCCCCGGCCCGCAACCGCCACCGTTGGAAACCTTGCAGCGGATGATTCCCGCGGAGGATCTCTGGCCCATCGGTCCCGCCTGGGATTTCCATTGTGGCCGCCATGAATTCGCCCAGATGAAGCGTTATCTGAATGCCTTCGAACATCGCTACGGCACGGTCAGCAGCGCTGATGAATTTGCCTTCAAAACCCAGGCCGCCAATTACGAAGCTATTCGCCCCATGTACGAAGCCTTTGCCGTTAACTTGCCCCGCACCACCGGCGTCATCCAATGGATGCTTAATCCCTCCTGGCCGAAACTCTACTGGCAGCTCTACGATTATTATCTCGTGCCCGGCGGTGCATTCTTCGGCGCAAAACGCGGCGCAGCGCCCTTCGCCGTCATCTATAATTATGGGGACAAGGGCATTTATCTGGTGAACCAAACCAGAATGGATCCCGGCTACTGCTACACCACGATCAACGTTTACGATTTGAACTCGAAGAAGATCCTTGAACAGACCGTGACCAACACCAGTGCTGCTTACGGTTCGCGGAAAATTTTCGATCTCTCAAATCTCGCGTCATCAACGCCCGTTTATTTTCTCGATCTTCACACCCATAGTGATTCCGGAACAAACGCGGATAATTTCTACTGGCTCTCAACTAAGGCCGACGTGCTTGACGAAGACAAAACCGAATGGTTCGTTACGCCAAATAAGTCCTTCGCCGATTTCACCGCGCTTAGTCAATTGCCGGAAGCAACGGTACAGGGGCAGGTTGCCTTTGGAACAGGCCCCAGCGGCCAAGCTACGGTAACTTTGACCAATACTAGCGATTCAATCGCATTCTTTATTGAGATGCGGATTGTCGACGGGAAATCTCAACAATCTTTAGTGCCGGTTTTGTGGGATGATAATTATATTTCCCTTCCGCCACATGCCGCAAAAACGTTCCATGCCGAATTTCCATTGAGTAAAAAACCGGAACTCAGGCTGCGCGGCTGGAATGTAAATTTCGGAAATATTACCGCCGGCTATGACGGATTGCGTTGATTACTCCGTCTCTTCTTCACTGGCGCTGGCAAACTGAATCGGCCTTTGGAAAAATGACGTGCGCCACGCGCCATAAACCACTCCCGTGGCCAGCCAGCAAAAACCGACGATGATAGCCCATTTGCCGAGGTTGCCCCAAAGGTACGCGCATATCGCAAAACCCAGCAGGGGAGAAACACAACCCCAAAACGTCTTGCGTTCGTTCCGCACAAAATAATGCAGAAACGCGGCTATGTTCACGCCCATAAAAGCGAACAGCGCGCCGAAATTCAGCAGCACACAACCAAAGCCGTAGGCATCCACATGCTTGAATTCCTGGATCGCTTTCAGGGACAGCGCCGCCACCAGCATGACGACGCCGATGAGGATGATGTTGTTGCTCGGGATGCGCGTGTTTGGATTAATGACGCCGAAAAATTTTCGCGGGATAGCGTTGTCGCGGCCCATGCTGTAGAGCAACCGGCCCGCGCCCAGGTGCGCGCCCGCGCCGGAACCGATGGATGCCACCAGCAGCCCGGCGTTCACTACCGCAAAGAGCCAGGGGCCGGCGGCCTTGGCCGCCACATAGGAAAATGCATTGTCCTCATCCGGGAAATTTGTGTCCGGCCAAATCAATTGCGCGAAATAAACCTGCACCGACGCCAGCACACCGGTAATCAGGCAGACCAGGACCGTCGCCAGCAGTATATTGCGGCGCGGATTATGCGCTTCCTCGGACAACGTGGACACGCCGTCAAAACCGATGTACGTCAGCACCGCCAGCGCCGCGCCGTTGGAAACGTCGTGAAAAGAAAATGTCTCCGGATTATAAAATGGCCGCGTCCAATCCGCCGCGCCGTTCGGTGGATGTAAAAATAAATAACGCACAGCCGCGCCCAGGAATAAAACGATGATCAGGCACAAACCAACGGTGATGAGGCCGTTGGTGCGCGCGCTTGCTTCGATCCCGCGCAGGTTCATCACCGTGAAAAGGATCGTGAAGAGCACGATCAACAGCGCATTGATGCCTAGGGTTATTGGATGGGAAAGCTGCAACGGCTGCGTCATCACCATTCCGGAAATAAATGCCAATAAATTCATCGCCGCACCCGCGATCCAAATCACGCAGATAATCGGGTTCATCACGTAATCGAAGATGATGCTCCAGCCCACGAAATAGCCGAGCGCCGGATGGATTTCGCGGCTCACGTAAGCATAAGCCGACCCGGCGTTCGGATACGCATTCGCCATGCGCCCGTAACTGATAGCCGTAAAAAGCATCGCCACCATGCCAATGAGAATAGCCGTGACGACATGCCCTCCGCCGGCGACCGCCGCCGCGCCGAACAAGGGCATAGGCGCGGTGGGCTGGATAAGTACAATGCCGTAAATGATGAGCGCCGAAAGCCCCAGGGCGCGCTTCAATTGAGGTGCGTTGCCTGGCACGAGGCCGGAATCGGTTGGCATGCGCAGTGTGTTTATGCAAACAGCCACGGCAAGTCAATGAGCCATTCGTTGGAGAGGGCAGTCGTGAAAGTTTTACTGCCGCTATTTTTTGGCTGAAAAAACTGTCCCTTTTTGGATTTGGTGTCCATGAATAGGTAAATGATGAATGATGACATGGAACTGGTGCGTGACTATGCCGCCAGTCAATCCGGGCAGGCATTCGAGACGCTGGTGACGCGCCATGTCAATTTCGTCTATTCGGCGGCGCTCCGGCAGGTGCGCGACCCGCATTTGGCCGAGGAAATTACCCAGGCGGTATTCGTGATTTTGGCCCGGAAGGCCGGCTCGCTCGGTCCCAATACCATTCTTCCCGGCTGGCTGCATCGCACCGCTGGATATTGCGCCGCCGATGCTTTGAAAATCCAGCGCCGCCGCGCGCAACGCGAACAGGAGGCCTACATGCAATCACAATTGAACGAACCGGAAAATGAAACGTGGTTGCAAATCGCTCCTCTCCTGGACAAGGCCATTGCCGGCCTCAATGAAAAAGACCGGCACGCCATCGTGCTCCGGTTTTTTCAGGATAAAAGTTTGCATGAAATCGGCGCTGCCTTGGGTGGAAGTGAAGCAGCGGCCAAAAAGCGGGTGGCCCGCGCATTGGAAAAATTGCGCAATTATTTCTCCAAATTTGGCGTGAATTCCACGGCGGAAACCATCGCCGGATCAATATCGGCCAACTCGGTTATCGTTGCGCCTGCTGCGTTGGCTAAAACAGCCACAGCAATGGCTCTGCCCAAGGGCGCTGCCACTGGCGCTGTTACGTTGGCTCTCGTTAGCGAAACTTTGAAAACCATGACCTTGGCCAAAGTTAAGTCTGTCAGTGGCATTGCGATCGCGGTTTTACTCGCCGGAACCCTTGCCGGCCTCGGCCTGGCTTTTTTTCCATCTCCCATGCAGGATGACCACAACGACCGGTATCAGCTTGAAGGAAGATTTGATTATGGGGGCAACTTTGTTCGCGATTTCATTTTGACCGTAAATGGAACCAATTGGGCAGTGCATCTTGTTCCTGTAAAAAATCCTGCGGGGTCGAGTTCGCCACAATACGAGGAGACGGTTTGTTTAAATGGAACGATTTATAACTACATGTATTTTGGGAAAGTGCCGGCTAACAGTGCGGCTCAGAACAGTGGAGGGGCTACGATATATTACGGAGATTCACCCCTTGATGACGGCACCTTCGCGGATTTCGTTTGGGTGGGACTTGCCTCAGGATATTATTTTCACCAGGCAACCAACAATGAAGTCACGCCATTATCGAATATGGGGCCAATGGCAATGTCGGCGAAAATCATGGTTAAGGCTCAATGGCAATTAAATGATGCACCGCCTTATCTGCCCCAATATATTGACTATTTTGGATTTTCTACTCATGGGATCATCATTCGTCCTGGTGTGGTTAATCATCAATTTGATAATGGGGATTGGACGAACGATGAAATCCGTGTTTTGCATGAAACCAACATCAATGGCAGGGTTTTCCCGACAGAATACACCTGCGAACAGTTTCGGCCGAATCTCGAAAGCCCAACTTCTACCAACAGTGTGGATGTGGAGCACCAGTTTTGGGTCACTGTTAATGTGCGAAAGATTCGTTTA
>DATJXK010000152.1:0-8732 GCA_035500235.1 Pseudomonadales bacterium
AATTTCCGGGTTATTGGGAATCTCCGTGACCGCAGGTGTCAAAATAGTGCCGGGACTAATCGCGTTAACGGTGATTTGCCGTGGTGCGAGTTCAATCGCGGCAAGCTTAGTCATGTGAATGACCGCTGCCTTGGAAGTCGCATAAGCCGCGGCACCGGGTGTCGCCAGCATGCCGACAAACGACGCAATATTGATAATGCGCCCGCCAGGCGCCAGTGTGCGCGCGGCGTGTTTGATGCCAAATGCCACGCCGTTCACATTTACGTCCAATGTCCGGCGAAGCAAGTCGCCGGTTAACTTATCAAAGCCCACGCCAAGCGGCTGGATCCCTGCGTTGTTAACCAGAATGTGAACGACACCAAGATTTGCCTGGGCAGCATCGAACATTTCGGCCATTTCTTTTTCTTGCGAAACGTCCACCTGAGTAAATATTATACCAAGGTCCTGCGCTATTTTTTGCCCCTCTTCACGGCGATCCGCCACCAGCACTCGCGCTCCGGCGTCAACAAAGCGTTTTGCAATCGCCAGGCCAATACCAGACACACCGCCGGTCACAATCGCCGTTTTATTTGCGAGAGAGAACATTTTTAGTTTGGGAAAATTTAAGGACGCTGGCTCGGCGCAATGTTGCCATCATCCGTCGGCCATTTGCCGGCGATGCGCGCAGCAAGGTAGCGATGGATCAGCCACACCGGCATTTCCAGATGGCTCAACCGGCCGGGTTGCCAGCCGCTCGCGTAGTATCCGCGCTGCACGGCGGTACAAACCTGCATATCTTCCAGATGAAATTGCACCAGCAATTCCATCGCACGCTCGCGCAGCCTTTCAAAATTTTCACGTTCCACCACTTCCGGCGCCAGCAGTGTCGTTGTTGTCAATTTCAGCCGTTCAGGCCCCAGTGGCTGAAGCCGATACCAGATGACACGGTCGGGGGCGGTGGCCAGCAGGAATGTTGGATGGATCAAAAACAATCCCCATTCCGATTTTTCGGCCTCACTTAGGCCCGCGAGCGGGGGCAATTCTGTGGAAAAATCTCCGCGCTGCTCAAATTCACGGTAAGCCTCCGAAACGGAATCCTTATAGGGTAAGTGTGAACGGATATAATGGCGCCGTTCCTGTTCCGTCCATGTATCGCGCGCGGGCATCATAGGCTGGAGGGATTTATGATGAATCCCCAAATGGTGATAACTTTCCATGAAATTCTCCGCCAGCACTTTCCAATTAAATGGGCAGTCCCATTCACGCGCGATGACCAGCTTCATTTCTGGCAGACGAAAGGCCGTTAAGTCAGCAGCCATTTCAGCCAAACCTTTGGCTAACGGCGGCGCACTGCCATCCAGATTGACAAAAATGAATCCCTGCCACACTTCGCTGCGAAATGATTTGAGGAAAAATTCATCGCGGCAAAAGCCATCCGCTTTTTGCATTTCCGGGCACGCCTTTAACTGGCCATCCAGCTCAAACGTCCACGCATGGTAGGGGCAAAGAAAGAGCCGGGTATGGCCGCAATCCGGTTTGCCGTCGCGCGCTTCCGCCAGGGTGTGCCCTTCGTAACCAAACCCCTCGGGCATGATATCCATCGAGCGATGCGGACAAACACGCGACAAAACATATACGGAATTGTCCTTGCCGCGTACGACGATGAGTGGTTCGCCCAGCAAATCCAGGTTTAGAAAATCGCCTGGTTCAGGAATTTGTGAGACATGCGCAAGGCATTGCCAGCCTGCGCGAAGAACGTGTTTCATTTCCCATTCAAAAAATTCCTCGCTTGTATAAGCCTGCGCGGGCAGCGTCGTTGCGCGGGAGAGCGGACGGGCAGCCACTTCGCAAATCGCGCGCTGGATTTCTGCCAGTGGCATCGGCTTTTGCGCCGTGCGCGTGCTCAATTGGCGTGCAAATGCCAATGGCTCAAACCCTGGTTTCCATTCAAACGTGGCTGAACTCATGATCTGTTAAATTTCCTTTTTCCTGGATATCGAAATCCAGTTCAGTCCGTGCATTTGGGTTCTTGTAGAAATAATCAGCGATTTCACGTCCGCGCGCAAACCACACCCGTTGTTTTTCGCGCATGGAATTGACCAGCCTTTCCAATAACCGTACGCGCGATGGCCGCCCGCTCAGCCACGGATGCAGCGTGAGTACAAAGCAGCATCCAAAATCATGCATCGCCTCGAATTCGCGCCACCAAAGGTCAAAAACCTTTTCGCAATTTTCCGGGACAAATCCCCACGCCGGATCGGCGTTAAAGGCGAATTGTTCCCAATCTTCCAGCATCCATTGTCCGGGAATTTCGACGAGTCCGTTCTCATGGAAATAAGGCACATCGTCGCCCATTTCGCTGGCACAATATTGAATATCGTGCTTTTGCAGGAGCGCCGGGGTCCATGGATTGGTTTCAAACCATGGCGCGCGAAAGCCCACGGGGCGCAAACCGCTGATCCGCGTCAAAATGTCGATGCTATGCAGCAGGATTTCCTCTTCTTCCTCCCGGCTGACATACGCCAGTTTTTCGTGGAGATAGCCATGCAACCCAATTTCATGCCCGTCCGAGATAATGGCCTCAATCATTCGCGGATGATCTTCGGCAACGCGCCCGGGAACGAAAAAGGTCGCCGGCACCTGGAGATGTTTGAGTAAACCGAGCAGCCGCGGCACCCCAATGCGCGGACCGTATTCGCATTGCGACATCAGTGTGCGCCTTTTGGCCAGCGCCAGATCCTCGGAAAGCGCGGTCGTTTCTCCATCTACATCGAAGCACAACATGGCGGCGCAACGGCATTTTTGTGGCCAGGCAAAACGCGATGGCGGCAGAAATTGTTTTAGATGCCTGGCAATGTCATTCGACTTCATCACCAGCCTCCGTAAGTTTAATGACCGGTAATTTTTCTTCTGCCGCATCCGCCGGGCCGTGAATCAATTCATCCAGTCGCGCTTTCAAAGCGAGAAATTCCGGCGCCAGGAATTGCGTGGCATTACGCGGCCGGGGAACGGGATTTTCAATCACTTCGCGGATGCCTCCCGGGTTGACGCCCATGACGACAATGCGGTCGGCCAGAAAAGCCGCTTCCTCCAAATCGTGCGTAATAAACAGGATAGTAACATCGACTTTTTTCCAGATTTGCAAAAGATAACTCTGCATCTTGCAGCGCGTAAGCGCATCGAGCGCGGCAAACGGCTCATCCATGAGCAGGATGCGCGGGTTATTGGCCAGCGCCCGCGCGATGGCGACCCGCTGTTTCATGCCGCCGGAAAGTTCGTGGGGATACAGATCTTCAAATTTTGAAAGCCCAATCATTTCCAGCCATTGGCGTGCTTCCGACTCAGCCGTGCTTTCCTCTTTGCCATGCATTTTAAGCCCGAACATGATATTGCGTTTAACGGTGAGCCACGGGAAAAGGGTGTACCCCTGGAAAACCATTCCCCGATCCGGCCCGGGGCCTGATACGACTTTACCATCCAATAAAACACTTCCCCCGCTGGAATCATCCAGCCCGGCAACAATCCGCGCGAGGGTGGATTTACCACAACCAGACGCGCCCACTACACAGACAAATTCGCGGCGATGGATATCGAGTGAAACCTTGTCAAAAACAACGTGCGTTTTCCCGTTTGTTCCAAACGCCTTTTTCAATTCGTTCACGCGCAGGATGACCGGGCGCTGGCGAATCGTTTCAAATCGCGCGGCGACTTCCGGCGATTGTTCGCGGTAACTGGGGAGTTTGAATTCAGCTACTGACATTTAATTCGCTTTTAACAACGGGTGCAGGTTCAAATCCGGATGGCAAAATGACCTTTTTTCGCGGCTTACCAAACAAAGGAAACAACGGCTCGGTGCGTTTCGCCTTGCGGTTTTTGCGTTTCCATGGAAACAAAACACCGCTCAGCCATGCCAGGAACATATCGGTGGAAAGGCCGATGACGCCAATCATACCGATGGCGGCATAGACATTATCAAAATTCCGATACCTTGCCTGCTGGTTGATGAAGAGAGTAATGCCGGACATCGTCCCAACAACTTCGGCTACGATCAAATACGTCCACGCCCAGCCAAGCAGAATCCTCATGTCCGTGTAAATATCGGTAATGGAGGCGGGGATGACCACCTGTGTCAAAAGCCGCAGGCGCGATGCGCCCAGCGTTTGGGCAGCTTCAATCAGTCCCGGATCCACTTTGCGCACGCTGTTGGCGATGACGAGTACTTGCTGGAAAAAAGTGCCGATAACAATAATGGCAATCTTAGGCGCATCTTCAATTCCCAGGATTGCCACGCATAAGGCACCAAAGGCAGGCGCAGGCAGGTAGCGGAAGAATTCGATGAACGGTTCCTGCAATTTGGCAAAAAACCGGTAGGTACCGCAAAGAATTCCCAACGGCACCCCTATCATCGACGAAATAATAAAACCAAGAAAAATAGTGCGAATGCTGTGTCCCAAACTTTGGTGCAGCCACGGTTCATCCTGCAATCGCGGTGGCGTCTTGAAGGCGGTGTAGAACGCCATGGCCACCTTATGTGGCGCGGGAAAATAAACCGGATTGACGGCATAGCCCTGCGGCAATGATTCTCCCGCAGCTTTAGCCTTTGCCAATTCCTTGTAAAAATCCGCCTTCGGAATATCCAGCCCCTCGCTGAAATAATCTACCTCCCCGGGATCTGTGATGTGTATCAGCGGATGCCAAATCCAGGGGACATAACTCACGATTGACCAGATCATCAACGGGATAAGGAAGGACAGCGTGATCAGAAGGAGCCGCCGCCGCCGCGGCAGCTCCTTCTTTAAACCCAGCCAATCGTGGTATGCCATATAACTCAGCAGTTCAGTTCATGTCCATGATGATACTGGGCACCAGATACTCTTTGGGCTTTTGCGATTCTTTATATACGCCGTTCGCCAGGTTGAACTGATCGCTGATTTCCATCGAGCCATAGATAGACAACATATCGTGACTCTTTTTCAGACAGGCTTTGGCTTCAGGGACGGTCAGGAAATGCGTGCCGGGCAAATTTTTTGCATAAGCCGCCGGGTCGGCGCCCACCTTGGCCGCCATGATCTTGACGCCGTCATCGCGCGTAGCTGGATCCATCAGGTAGTTGACACATTTGTAATAAATCGCCGTGATTTTTGCCCAATCATCTTTGTGTTCTGCATAACTGGTTGGGTTGACAGCGATCACGTCAAAGATCAATCCCTTGGCATCAGCGCTCGTGAAAAGTTTTTTCGATCCGGGCACCTGTTGCAATGCCTGGCCAGAAATGGGATACCACGCGCCCACGGCCGACACCTGGCCAGACGCCAGGGCTTGTGGTGTTTTATCCGTTGAGGTGCCCACCAGCGTGATGTTGGACTGGCTCATACCGTTGACCTTAAGCGCCTGCAACAAAAGCATGTGTTCCACCAGGGTCAACTCAACACCCACCTTCTTACCGCTCAGGTCCTTGATAGAATCTATTCCCGGTGCACCGATGATCATGTCGCTGCCTTCGCTATAATCCACCAGGCAGACAATTTTAGTCTTGGCGCCGCTCGCTCCCGTGACCATCGCATCCGAAGCCACGATCATGTCCGCATCAATTTTGCCTGACGACAAGGCATCAATCGAAGCGTTGTAGTCGAACCATACCATGTCCACATCCAGCCCGGCTTCTTTAAACCAGCCTTTTTGTTTGGCGATCTCCATCACCGTATATCCCGGCCAATCACTATAACCGATTTTGATTGGGTCGGCGCGCACCCCGGCCAGACTGGCCAGCCCGATAGACGCAATTGCAAGCAGTAACTTCAGTTTCATGGTTCTTCCTTTTTTCTATTTTGTTTGTTGGTTGTTTTTTGGTTTATCCCAAAGCGTTAAAATAATCGCGCGTAACGGTCGATTTCCCATTGGCTCACCGATTGGTGATAATCCCGCCATTCCGCGCGCTTGTATTTGATAAATTCGTTGCGCAGCCCTGTACCGAGGACCTTTTCGACAAATGGGTCCGCCTCAAAAGCATCCACTGCTTCGGCTAATGTGCGCGGCAGTTCCTGGACGCCGATTTTTTCCAATTGTGATGGTGAAAGTTCATACAGATTTTCATGGTGCGGCTCGCCCGGGTCCAATTTTTCACGAACGCCTTCCAATCCGGCGGCCAGCACTAACGCAGCGGCCAGATAGGGATTACACGAAGAATCGGCGTTGCGGCTTTCGCAGCGGCCGCCGCCCATCGGAATGCGAATTGAATTCGTACGATTGTTAGTACCAAAAGAATTGAACACTGGCGCCCATGAATAATAGCTCATGGCACCGCGACGAATCAGCCGTTTGTAACTGTTAACCGTGGGAGCGAACGTCGCGCACAAGGCGCGTCCGTGCCGGATGATTCCAGCAACAAATGAATAGCCCAGGGGCGAAAGCCCCAGCCCGCGCGGATCATCCTCGGGTTTGATGGCGAATAGGTTCTTGCCTGTCTTCGCATCGGCGAGCGACATATTGAAATGCGCTCCGTTCCCCGTCTTGTCAGCAAACGGTTTGGGCATGAACGTCGCGAGCAAACCGTGCTTCGCAGCGATGGCTTTTGCCATGTGGCGGAAAAAGATATAACGATCCGCCATTTTCAACGCGTTGGCATAGTTGAAATCGAACTCGAATTGTGAATTGCCATCCTCGTGGTCAAGGGAATACACATCCCAGCCCAGCCCGTTCATTGTGGTAACCATGTCATCGAGCCACGCAAAGCGGTCGAAGAACCGTTTTACATCATAGCAAACTTTCTCCAGGTTATCGTCGGTGTTGGGGACCATCAGGGCGCCGCGTTCGTCTTGCTTGAGCACATAAATTTCGCATTCAATGCCCAGATTGAACGTAAAGCCCATCTTCAAGGCCTCGCTGAGAACGTTTTTTAACAGCACACGAGAGTTCAGTGGATACGGCTGGCCATGGAAGTGATTATCCGCCGGCATCCATGCCACTTCCTTCTGCCACGGGATTTGAATGATATGGCTCAAATCGGGCACGGAAGAAATCTCATCGTCATTTGGTTCCTGTCCCAGCCCATCAAGCGCGTAACCCGTATAAAGTTCCGAGCCGGAAGCGAAATGTTCGAAGTGATCAATGGGGACAAATTTGCCTTTCGGAACGCCATGGATATCCACATACGCGCCCAAGCAATACTTCACACCCTGGCTGATGAGCTTTTGTTTCAACGCTTTTAGTTCCGCCACGGAACTGGCGCCATTTGGGGAAATAGCATCTGCGACTGGAGTGTTGAGGGCAGGAATTCGCCGGGATTTCGGTAATTTAACTTGTTTGCCTTTCGTGTTCATTCGATCGGAGAGAAATAACTTTGTTCGAGGGGTGCTTTTTCTTTTTCAGCGCGGCGAACCAGCGCAGTCATGTCCTCGACCATGAATCGAAAAAGTTTTTCGCCCTGTTCGTGGGTGGCGCGGCTGGGAAAGCCAGTCACGCCGTTTTTACTCGTGCGATTGACTGGATGGGTAAAAACAAGATTGGCGGTGCGGTCTCCGTCATCGCTTTGGGAAAGCTTGTCAGGCCGCACCATTTCCGGCGCCAGCGCCAGCATGAGCGAAGTTTCTGCGGCATTGGCGTGCCAGTCTTCCGCATCGGCAAAAAACTCAGCGCGCACGCGTGAACTGATCTCTGCTACGTTACAGACACGGGCCATCGCGTCGTCATAGCGACTGCGAATAATGTCTACGGCACACCGCAATGGCGCGGCATTTCCTACGTGACCGTTGACGATTAGAATTTTTTTGAAGCCGGAACGGTAAAGCCAATCAAAGATTTGCGTTACCATGTCCATCAGCGTTTGCGGCTGCAATGACAACGTGCCGGGCCAGCGCCAGGAATGTCCGAGTGAACATCCATAGTTCAACGCGGGCAAAATAGGCGCCCCGGTTTCTCGCGAAACGGCCTCGCAAAGCAACGCCGCGTTGCGCGAATCCATCCCCACCCCCAAATGCGGTCCATGCTGTTCCGTGGCCCCGACGGGTAACAAACACAAATTCATTCCCGACTTTGGCAACGCTTTGACATCCTCCCAGGTTAGCCTGTCCCAGAATAACGGCCTTTGTTCAATTGCATGCATCCCGTGATCTTCATCTTGCTCTTTATTTTCCATGCCCTGCCTCTGTAATTGTGAAATGAAAGAGGTGGCTGACGTTGTTTTCAATAACCCCGGGCAACTGCGTTAAGAAACACAGTTTTTGGACCGGGCGAGTGTGAATAGATTTCCAGGCGATTACAGGAAAGTCCTATGCCTGAAAACAAACCAAGTCAATGCGCGACCGGAGGGCCGCAACAGATGTCAATCAGGGTAAGCCGCTGGAAGAAGCAACTGTCGTCAAATTCCTGTGAACCTAAATTTATGGTTTCAAAAACCATGACTTTTACCCAAGCACCCAACGTGCCACGGCTGGATATCATTCGTTTCACTTCAACGTAGAATTCAGTATGAAGGAGATAAAAGTCTCAAACCCAAGCATTCCCGTTTGTTTCATTTCCTTCGGGAGTAAAATCTTTTTTTAGCACGGGTTGTTTAGAGGTGTGACTTTACAAAAATCGCTGATTCGTTTTGCGCAGCCTGAAAATAAAAAAACAACCGGGTGGTTAAAACTAAGGATGCTCATTTTTGTAGACGACCATCCATGTTATCGCGACTAAAACCATCCAAAGCGCCAGCGAAAACCCGAATGACCATCGGAATTTTTTCAGGAGTTTGCAGATAACACAGCATGGAT
>DATJXK010000153.1:0-10021 GCA_035500235.1 Pseudomonadales bacterium
TCCTCCGGTGTGATGATCAGGTCGAGCTTCTCCGTGTGCCGAATGATGGTAAACGTCGTCGGCACGCCAATCACATCAGCCACTAAATGGCGATGCAGTTCGTCAATGCTCGAAACCGGTTCGCCGGCAAACGCGACGATGACATCGCCTTCCAGCAGGCCGGCGCGGCGGCCCGGGCTGCCGGGCTCAGTGCCGGCCACCATAACACCGTATTCCGCTGCCAACCGGTGAAAGCGCACCACCCGCCGGTGAATCGGCACGTTCTGGCCCATCACCCCAATCCAGCTCCGGCGAATCCGGCCTTCCTTGATCAACCATGCCGCCACAAACTCTGCTGTGTTGCTGGCGATGGCAAAACAGATTCCTTGCGCCGGGAGAATCACCGCCGTGTTAACGCCGATAACATCCCCACGCGAATTGACGAGCGGGCCGCCGGAATTTCCGGGATTCAACGCCGCGTCAGTCTGGACAACATTGTCAATCAGCCGCCCGGATTGCGAGCGCATGGAACGGCCCAGCGCACTCACCACGCCGGCGGTGACGGTTTGCTGAAATCCATACGGGCTGCCAATGGCGACGGCGATTTGCCCAACGCGAATCGTTTTCGAATCGCCCAAATGCGCGTGGCTCAGTTGTTGCGGCGCGTTAATTCGTATGACGGCCAGGTCCGTTTCCGGGTCCTCGCCAATTAAATTGGCCGAGTACATCTGGCCGTCGGCAAGTGTCACTTCCATTTTGTCCGCGCCGTGCACGACGTGGCTATTCGTCAGGATGAATCCGTCCGGGGCGATGACAAAACCTGAACCGGAACCACCGCCTTCCTGGCTGCGTGAATTTTCGCCTCGTGTCTTGTGGACGCGAATGTTCACCACCGTGGGCGCAACTTTTTCGACCGTGCGCGTGATGGTCCTGGAATAGCTGTCCAACAATTCCTTATCCGCCGGCTGCACTGGCGCCGCTGATTCGACGAATGGGACGTCAACGTCGCTTAACGCCGGGACCAATTCCGGGGTCCGCCGTCCCTGATAGACATCTGGAATTTTCATAAATGCTTCCCTTTCAAATTTATAAAAGGATTCCCTCTTCCGGGAATCCAGTTGCGGCTCAAGCCGCCACGGCGAGTTTCTCCAATTTGGAGACAATCGTCCGCTTGCTGACTGCACCAACTGTTTGGTCTCGAACCTCGCCGCCAGAAAAATACAGCAGCGTCGGGATGGACTGGATGCCGAAACGGGCAGCCAGCGTGGGATTTTGATCCACGTTCACTTTGCCGACTTTGGCGCGGCCGGATTGTTCCGTGGCAATTTCGTCGAGTACTGGCCCGAGCATCTTGCACGGCCCGCACCATTCGGCCCAAAAGTCCACCAGGACAGGCTCCTTTGATTGGAGTACGTCCCGCTCAAAGTTTGCTTCGTTAATTTCAATGATAGCTTTCATAATTTTAATATATTTCGGGCGTCAAGCGCTCATCCCCGGAAGCCACCCGAGACGTTAATGGTCTCGCCAGTGACCCAGCCTGAATCGGCTGAAGCCAGGAATGCCGCCACGGTTCCAATATCGTTCGGTTGTCCAATACGCCCCAGCGGCGTTACCGCCTCGGCATGTTTTTGGAGGTCACTGCCCATGACCCCGGCGGTATGAACACCTTCTGTTTCAATCAAACCGGGATTGATGGAATTGACGCGAATTTTCTTCGGCCCAAGTTCCTTGGCCAGGGACTTGGTAATGGTATCCACCGCCCCTTTCGTGGCGCTGTAAACCGACCCGTTCGCCGGGGCATACGTGCTTACCACGGAACTGATATTGATGACACTGCCGCCGTTTGGGCTGAATTGCGCGACCGCCTGCTGGGTCGTCAAAAGCAGACCCAGGACATTCAGGTTAAACTGCCGGTGGAAATGTTCCTCGGTAATCTGCTCCAATGGCAAAAATTCGTAAACGCCCGCGTTATTTACGAGGATGTCAACATTGCCAAAGCTTTTCTTCGTTTCGGCAAACAAGCGGTCAATATCCGCTTTCTTGGCCACGTCGGCCTGGACGGCCACGGCTTTACCGCCGTTCTTATTTATTTCGGAGACTACCTGGTCCGCCCCGCTTTTGCTCGACGCATAGTTTACGACTACGGACGCTCCTTCCGCAGCCAGATGTTTCGCGATGGACGCGCCAATCCCTTTGGACGCGCCGGTGACTACAGCTACTTTGCCCGACAGTTTTTTAGTGTTTGTGCTCATATTCTTTATTGGTTGTATTGTTTTTAAATGGTTATGGCTGCATTATCGGATGATTAACCGCTGATGATTGTTCCAGGCGGCTACTCCCCGGACTTTTTCCACGGCCAGGTTCGGAAAAACCAGTTGCGGATACGATGTTTGCCACGCAAGGGCCTCGGCCTCGTTTAAGGCCAGCTTCAACAACTGTTCCTGGACTTTGACAGTCTCCCGTGCTTCAGCGAGGATTGCTTCTTTGGCATTCCGAATCTGCGCCAAAATCTGTTTGCAACCGTTCAAGCACGCTTTCCCGAAATTCGTTTTATCTGTTTTCATTTCCTGCTCTCTTTCTCTTTAATGTAACTATTGTGATTACATATTCGCATAAAAAAATTTTGTGTCAAATATATTTTTCCCCGCAGCGCCCGGAGGCTTTTACCGCGTCAATCACATCGGCCAGTGTCGTTTTTTCGAGGTCCCGTTCCAGGGCATTTTGGGCGGAAGTGAAGATTTTTTCGAGTTCCTCGCGCATGCAATGGCCTACCGGGCAATCAGCATTGGGCTTTCGCGGAGGTGTCGAAAACGCCTCAGAAGCTTCCACCGCGCGGTAAATCTGGGCCATATTGATGCGTTTTGGCGAGTAATTTAAGCGGGAACCTGAGCCTGCCCCTTTGCAGGTGTCCACCAGTTTGGCCCGTTGCAAGGCCAGCAAAAGCCGCCGAACAATGACCGGATTGGTATTAATGCTCCCGGCCAAAGACGCAGACGTCACGCGATCACCCTCCTTGTAGGCCAGGACGGTAAGCACATGAACAGCCATGGCAAATCGACAACTTGTACGCACAGGTTTAAAGTAACATTATTAATTACATTTCGCAACCAAATTTAGGGCAATATGCCATTGGTTATTATACCAAAACTGTCAACAACAACGAAACGGGAAAGCTTATCCCTCTGATGCGAACAGGCACTCCAGGCGCAATAAGCCATAGATGGCATGGTCGGCATAGCCGTCATGAAGCCATTCAACACTGCGCACCACTCCCTCGAGTTTAAATCCCAATCGCTCGGGAATTTTCCGGCTGCGGGCGTTTCCGGTGGCGCACTCGATGGTAATGCGATTGAGCTTCCATTCGTTAAACCCATGGACAATCAATGCCCGGCAGCAGGTGGTCATGATGCCCTGGCCCTGGTGCACTTCATTCAACCAATAACTCAAGGCCGTCCAGCGGTTGGTCCAATCCACATTCAAGTGATGGATGACGCCGCATAAATGGCCATCAAACAAAATTCCCGAACAAAAACCACGGTTCCTGGCATTCTGTTGTTCCCAGGCAGAAATCATCTTTCCCACGTCGTCCGCCGAACGAACGTGATCTGCCCAGGGATGCCAGCGCCGTAAATATTCCCGGTTGGAGTCAATGAGTTCGAATAATTTTGCGGTGTGCCGAGGGCCAATGAGCTGCAGTTCGGTACGGGTATTGACTTTTGAGCAAAACATTGTGCCGGTTTGCATTAAATCAATTGCTTGATGCTGGTAAGTAATTGGTCGGCCGTAAACGGTTTATTTAAAATCGCGTCCACCCCGGCGGCCCGGGCGTCTCCCATTCGGTTTTCTTCGCCAAGGCCCGTAATGATAATTGCCTTAACGTCCGAATATCGCAGGCGCAATTCGCGGATCAATGTCGGCCCGTCCATGTGCGGCATCATCAAGTCGCTGACAATTAATTTAATTTCGCTGCGATGTTGCTGATAAAGCGAAAATCCTTCTCTCCCATTCGTCGCCAGCAATGTCCGGTAACCGTTGCGCGCGAGGACCGTTTCCGCCAGGCGCCGTATGGCCGGTTCGTCGTCCACTACCAGGATCAACTCGTTATTGCCCTGGCTAAGAGCGCCCCGGTCCCGTTCCCTGGTTGACACTTCATGCTCGGACGGAGCGGCCGGGAAATAAACCTTAAACGTCGTGCCCTCGTCCGCTTCAGATTCCACCTGGATAAACCCGCCGTGTTTTTCGGCGATGCCCAGGGTGGTTGCCAGGCCGAGCCCGGTCCCCTGCCCCACAGGTTTGGTGGTGAAAAACGGATCGAAAATTTTATCGATCAATTCCGGCGGAATTCCCGTGCCCGTGTCGGAAACGGAAATGACTACGTAATTGCCCGGCTTGGCCTGGATATGAATGCGCGCTCCGTTCTCATCCAGGTGAACTTTTTCGAGGCGAATGGTCAGCGTGCCGCCCCTCGGCATGGCGTCGCGGCCGTTGACACACAGGTTCATCAATACCTGCTGGATTTGCGTGGCATCGCCGAGCAGGATGCACGCTTCTTTTGGCACCACGGTCCGAATTTCAATCGAACGCGAAAATGTCTCGCGGGCGATGCGTTCCATTTCCACAATCAAATGTTTGGGATTAATTAAAACCCGCTCACCCTCCACCCCGCGCGCAAACATCAAGACCTGCCGGATGATGCTCGCTCCGCGCAACGAACACATCTCCAGTGTTTGCACGTAGGTCTTCATGCTCTCGTCCTGGACGCCATCGCGTAAAAATTCCAGCGCCATCATGATGGGCGCCAAAACATTGTTTAAATCATGCGCCAAGCCGCTGGCGAGCGTGCCGATGCTCTCCATGCGCTGGCTGCGCAACAGTTGGGCTTCCAGCTTTTTCTTCTCGGTAATATCAGTATTAACCACCAGGATGGCTTTGGGTTTACCGTCCCGCTCGCGCATCAGCGTCCAGCGGCTTTGGACGATCCATTCACGGCCATCGCGCGATTTCTGGCGCATTTCCCCCGCCCATTTTTCATGTTCCTGGACGGCTTTGAGTGCCAGGGCGGATTCCTTGGGGTCTACCGTCACATCGAGTTCGAGAATGGTCTTGCCGCACGCGTCCGCTGAAGCCCATCCGTAAAGGCGATGCGCGCCTTCGTTCCAATAGATAATGCGATTGGAAAAATTGCGGACATAAATGGCATCGCCCGAAATATCCAGCAGCGCCGCTTGCGAACGGATTTGTTCATCCGCCCGGACGCTGGGCGTAATATCTTCCAGGCACATCAGGACCCGGTTGGCGCTGTCCGTTTGGATGCGTTCCGTGGAAAGCAGATGCACTGTGGCCTGTTCGGCAGGATGCGAAGACGTATGGCCTTGTTCCATCCGCACCCGATGACGACTTTTGCCGGAAACCAGCGTATCGGCCAGGACGCCGCGCATGTTTTGGATCGCCGGGTTGTCATCTAAAATTTTTTGATTTTGTAACGCGCGGAAAAAACGCTCGCTGTTGAGCTCCGCCTGGTCGCAACCCACAAATTCCGCCGCGGCGCGGTTGGCGCGAACGATATCCAGACGCTCGTCAAAAAGGCACATCGCGCTCGGCGCCCGGTCATAAACCGCCGCCAGTTCAACTTCCCCGCGATGCAACGCGTGCCGCGCCTGCAGGCGGTCAATCAGGGTCGCGAGGTAATTCGCCAGGCTCGTGGCCGACACCATCACCGCCGGCTCGATTTGGATTTTCTTATCGTGCGCCAGGCTGAGTGTCCCGATGATTTTGTTGCGCGTCTTGATCGGGATGCACACAAACGTTTGCACACCCAGGCGCCGCAAAATCGGCGCGGCATATTCACGGCGATTAAACGTTTCCGTCTCAATCAATATCGATCCCGTATGCGCCACTTCTCCGGAAAGCGTCACGTCCATGGGCACTTCAAACGGCGTGGGCATATCTTCCAGGGGAATGCCGCACGTGCCACGGTAAACCATCACCGCCCGTTCAAAATCACAGAGCTCGATAGAGACCATCGGAAAGTCAGTGATGCCGGCAATTTCACCGGCGATCGTGTCAAAGATTTCCTGCTCGGGTTGTCCCGACAGCATGATTTCCGAAACCCGGTGTAGCGCCGCCAGCTCCCGGTTTTGCCAGGACAATTCCTGCTCTATCCGGCGCGGTTTGGTGATATCAATAATATTGAAGGTTACCTCGGTCGAATTTTTTTCCTTTCCCGTTTGGTTGGAACTTAACAGAACATTTAACAGCGTTCCGTTTTTGTGACGAAAAACCGTTTCAATGGCCCCGGCGCCGTGCGCTTCCAGGTCGGCATAGACTTCGCGCCCGACGCGTTCAAATTCTTCGTCCGTCGCGAATAAAATCCGGACCGATTGTCCCATCAGCTCTTCCGAACCATATCCCATCATTTCGCATAAACGGGAATTCACGCGCGTAAAAATCCGGTTCACGGAAGTAGCGACGCCGATGGGCATCGCCTGGAAGGAATGCCCATCTGCCGCCGGTTTCGATGATGGGCCGGAGCACGATTCGGTTTTATTCATGTCGCCGCAAGACTACGGTTCGCTATCGGCAAAGACTGACTTTTACTTGAGCATTCGTTGGGCCAATTTGGGAGGAAAATATGGAAAACGCCTTTATTTTATTATTAAAACTCCGATAAAGCATTTGCCAGATGCCGAAATCAATCGGACTGTTACCCCAACAATGACTGCAATTGCTTTAGTACAAAAAGTCAAAGACCTCCCTCCCGTATCCCACACCGCACTGAAACTCATTAACCTGCTCGACAAGCCGTCGGCGGACAACGACGAGATTGTGCAGGTACTAACCTACGACAATGTGCTCACGGCCAAACTGCTGCGCGCGTGCAATTCACCCGCGTATGGGCTGGAAGAATCAGTATCCTCCGTGGACCAGGCCGTAGTCCTCCTCGGCCATAAGCAAATCCTTCATATCGTCATGACGCTTGCGTTTGGCAGTGTCATGACAGTGTCGTCCGTGACGTACACGATGGAATTGAATGAGCTTTGGGAACATTCACTCGTATCCGCTTTCGCCGCTGAAATTGTGCGGGATGACGTGCCTGAACTCGACGGCCAGGCAAACGTGGCCTTCACCGCGTGCCTGCTGCACGACATCGGCAAACTGATCCTGGCGCTGGCGCTGGCGCCAGAGCAGATTTCCGAAATTCGCGATCGTATCGAGCGGAAACAGATTTCCGGCTCACAGGCGGAAAAAGAAGTCCTCGGCCTGGACCATGGCGATGTGGGAGCGGCCCTGCTGCGAAGCTGGCGATTGCCTGAAAACATTGTTGAAGCGGTCGCCAATCACCATCGTCCGAAGGTCGACCGCGAACCGCGCCTTTCGGCGCTGGTTCACATTGCCAACGTTGTTGCCCACTACGCGAAACCGCCGGTCGGCCAAAATGCTTACGACCTGCAAATTGATCCTGCCGTGGCCTCTTCCTTTGGCATTGATGCCAATAAACTCGAAAAAATGACCGGGGCGGCGCAAAAATCTTTTGAGCAAGTGGAATGTTTTCTGCAGATGGCTTGAAGCAGCCGGTTTCTTATACTAAACCTTCCAGCATTCGGGGAATCAGTTGAAGCTTGTGAGAAAGCGATGCCTGGACGATCGCGCGCTCCATTTCCTGCGTGTCTGCCAGGAGAATTTTCCAGCCTGACGCAGCCATGCATTCTTCGCGCGTGACTTCGACATAATTTCCACTGCTGCCGATCTTCTCGCTGCGGAGCAGCATGTCGGCCACCTGCGTCGCGGCCACGACGCGCTGGTGGCTGTCGGCCTTTTCCGGTTCATGATGGAAACGCGCCGTTTTTATCATCATCTCGGGCAGGCGATGGCGTTCCAAATAAAGCGCGCCCAGTTCCGCATGGTCCATGCCCAGGATTTCGTTCTCGATAAGAACTAATTCACGTTTCGTTTCAGCAGCCTGGCGATGAATCTCGGCGAAATGATCCGGAAAGGTCCAGGCCATGACCAGCTTGCCAATGTCATGCACCAATCCCGCGACATATTCCGCCTCATCACCAGGAGGCTGGACGGCGCTGGAAATTTCCCGCGTGAGCAACGCCGCGCCAATGCAATGCTGCCAAAAATCGCGCCAGGGAAAGTCGCATTGTTTGGTCAGCCGCTGAAAATCTTCGATGACCGGCGTGACCACCACCAATTGGCGGATTTCACGAACGCCCAGGTAAAAAACCGCTTCTTCGATGCTATTGACGGGCGTCGTCAGACCGTAATAAACGGAGTTAACGAGCTTCAATAACCGCGCGGTCAGGCTGGGGTCGCGCCGGATGATTTCCGCGACTTGCGCCGTATAGCGCTGCTCCATCAGCAGCAAATTCTGCAGGGATTTATTGATGCTGCTGAGCGAGGGCAAAGAGGGGCAGCGGCCCAGTTGCGACTGGATTTCCTTCAAACTGACTTTGCTAAGACCTTCAGATACCAGCGTTTGCACGTTAAAATCCCCAATAATCCATTGCTATATCGGCAGTTGTTGCCGGAACTTTAATTGTTAGTGTTGTGCAATTTCCGTGCCTGAAATTGACTTTTTGAAAAAATAAATTTAGCCCGGACCGGATTTATATAACATACAGCGTGTCTCGTTCGCGGCTCATTGCCCTGCTGCTCGCCATGCTCACCCTGGCAGTTTACCTGCCGGTCGTGCGCAATGGCTTCATCCTTTACGATGACGGCGACTACGTGACCCAAAATAAGATGGTCCAGGGGGGTCTGACGCCAGCCGGGGTTCAGTGGGCGTTTACGACCTTCAATTCGGCCAATTGGCATCCCCTGACCTGGCTTTCGCACATGGCGGATTGCGAATTGTTTGGCGTCAATGCCGCCGGTTCTCATTTCGTCAACGCCCTCTTTCACGCAACCAACACCGTGCTGTTGTTTGCGCTGTGGCTGCAAATGGCGCGCCGCGATACCCAGCCAAAAAAAGGTTCTCCGCCCCAACCCGATCCGCTTTGGCCGGCAGCATTTGTCGCCGCCTTGTTTGCCCTGCACCCGCTGCATGTCGAATCCGTTGCGTGGGCAGCCGAACGCAAAGATGTTCTAAGCACCTTCTTTGGATTGCTGGCGTTGCTCGGCTATGCGCAATACGTAAAAAGTGGCAGGGGTTTCCGGTCGCCTGCTTATTGGCTGGCACTGGTCTTTTTCGCCTGCGGCCTGATGTCCAAGCCGATGCTGGTCACGCTGCCGTTTGTGATGCTGCTGCTCGATTACTGGCCGCTGCAACGGTTGAAGGTTTCGGCGCTACGGCAATTGCTCGTTGAAAAAATCCCTTTCTTTTTGCTCACGGCAGCTTCGTGCGTTGTCACCTATCACGCGCAAAATACCGGCGCAGTGCGTTCCCTGGCGGACGTGCCGTTGCTTTATCGTCTCGATAATGCCGTGGTCACGGTAGTGATCTATCTGGGGAAGCTGGTGTGGCCTGCACCCCTCGCAGTCATTTATCCCATGCCGCATTTTATTCCGCCGGCCACGTTCTTCGCTTCGCTGGCCGTTTTGATTTTTATCACCGTGATGGCGTGGCTGCTGCGCAGGAAGGACCCTTTCCTGTTGTTCGGCTGGCTTTGGTTCCTCGGCACGCTGGTCCCGGTGCTGGGAATCGTTAAAGTCGGCGATGCCGCCATGGCCGACCGTTACATGTATCTCCCGTCCATTGGCATTTTTGTCGCCATAGCATTCGGCGCCCAAACATTTTCCAAAAACCTGCCGAAATTTGCCCTGCCTGCGGCGGCGGCTTTCATTCTGGTGGTACTGGCATGCGTCACGGAAAGGCAATTGCAGTTCTGGCGCGATGACGAAACGCTTTTTAAACACGCCACGGAAGTCACCACGGACAACGTGGATGCCATTATCAATTACGGCTTCGCGCTCGAATACGTGGGCAAACCGATGGAAGCGATGGCCCAATACCAGCGCGCCGAGCAGCTCGCACCGGATTCCTATATGGCCTGCGCCGACCTCGGCAATCTGGACGTGTTCATTGGCAAACCCGAAG
>DATJXK010000154.1:0-6926 GCA_035500235.1 Pseudomonadales bacterium
TCTCCGGCTTTCTTTGCGGCGGCATCGCCGGCGCCCTTGGTTTCCGTGCCATGGGCTATTCGACGCTCTTCATCCCTGCCGGAATTACCGCAACGGTGGCGTTTTCCTACGCGGCTTATCAATTGCGCAAAAAGTAACCTAAGTTTTTCCTAGGTCAGCTGCCGGTGCAATCGTCATTGATTTCTTATTCATTTCAAGCGATGATGTTGATGCACTAAATTGATTTTTTATGAGTCCGAATGAAGCAAAGACACTAAGCCGCGACGTCGAGGCCGCGGTCGTTCCCGTTGGCACCAAGGTCACGCTCCAAAAAGGCGGCCAGGCCTACATCACCCAATCTCTTGGCGGCAGCTATACCGTCATCGTCAACGGCAACATGTTCCGCATTGACGGCAAGGACGCCGACGCGCTCGGCCTGGAAATCAAGTCCGCCCCGGCCACGGCCGTGAGCGGCCCTGTCTCGCAGGAGCAATTGGAAAAACAAATCTGGGACGCGCTCAAGACCTGTTACGACCCGGAAATTCCCGTCAATGTCGTGGACCTCGGCCTGATTTACGATTGCCATCTTACCGCCGCCGGCGAAAACAGCTTCAAGGCGGATGTGAAAATGACCCTCACTGCCCCGGGTTGCGGCATGGGTCCGGTGCTGGCGCAAGATGTGCAAGACAAGCTTCTCGCGCTCGAACCCATTGACGAAGCGAACGTTGAACTCGTCTGGGACCCGCCCTGGAACCAGAGCATGATGACCGAAGCGGCGAAGCTGCAGTTGGGGTTGATGTAAGTAAGTATTCTACTCAATCGGGCATTAATGCCTCGCCGTTTTTGGGTAACAATGGCGCGTCGGTGGGCACAGGTGATGCAGGTTTAGCCAGCCGCGCTTTCGCGATCTTTTGGATCGAATACATCAGCCCCATCGTCGCCAGCATGGCTGCCGCCACGATGAACCCCAGCAAGTCATAATGTTCCAGCCGGCCGGAACTGGTCTGCACCACCACTAAGCCGGCCAGCCCCGCAGCCATGCCACCGGCAAATTGCTGCACCGATGAATTCACGGACATGTAGGCACCGCGATCCGGCGCATCCGGCACGGACGAAATGAGCGCCGAAGCCGAAACCATTCGCGCTGAGATGCCGATGAATAACAGGATGTTCACGAGGATGACACCCCACAACGGTGTCAGTCCCAGATGACAGTAAATGGTCACCATGATCATGCCCAGCGTGGTGCCGAAACAGAAGATAGGATATTTACCCAGGGAATCGCTCAATCGCCCCAGCAACGGCCCGGCAATGATCGAGCTGATGCCCGTGACGAAATAAATCGTGGGGAGATGGTCCAGCGAAATGCCCAGGTTGTTCACGGTAAAAGCCGAGCTGAACGGCATGAGCATGAAACCACCGGTGGCCAGCAACACTGTGGCGGCAAACCCGCGCAAGTACATTGGCCGGCTCACCGTTTTCAGCAAATGCTGGAAGGCATTGCGATCGTGTTTAAGCTTCAAATGCGCATCTATCGGTTTCAAACCGAAAATAATGACTACTCCGACCGCCGCCCCGATGCCCGCAATCATCAGAAACGGCGCGTGCCAGTTCCATTTGTTGGAGAAATACAACCCCAGCGGCAGTCCCATCACCTGGCTGGCGGCAAAAGCCGTCTGCACCACGCCCATGACGCGCCCGCGTTGTTCCAGCGGGAACAAGTCAGCGGCGATGGCCATGCCGATTGACCCAATCACGCCACCAAAGAGCCCGGTGATGATCCGGGCTGCGAGGAGGAAATGATACGTGTTCGCCACGCCGCACAACCCGGTGCCCACGATGAAACCGGCATAGAAAAACAGCAGCAGTTTCTTCCGGTCGAATTTATCGGCGAAACCGGCCGTAAGCAGGCCTGAAATGCCGGCGCTGAAGGCATAAACTGAGACCAGCAAGCCAAATTGCGACGTCGCCACGTGCAGTTGCGGCAGCAGTACCGCACCGAGGGGCGAAAGGACGAGAAAATCAAGGATCACCGTGAATTGCAGAAACGCGAGTAAAGCGATGACGAATTTTTGGTAAGCGGTCAGTTTCATTAAAAATCGTAGGTTTAAGGTTTCAGGGATTTCAGCACGAGCCGCAGCGTGGTTTCCAGGGCCGTGTCATCGAGTACAAACTTTCCCGTGCCGGACATGTTCTTGCCGTGGATGTGAAATTTGACGAGTTGATACAGCGGCGCAAACGCGATGGACCAATATATCTCCACAGGAACCGACACCAGTTGCCTCCGTTCGATCGCATGGCGGACAAAGGCCCTCATGGACTCGCGAAATTTCCCGCCGGTCACCGTCGTGGCCCGTTCATGCAAAGGCGAAAACTTGATCTGCTCCATGAAATGCATTTCCTGCGGATACTGCAGGAAATAACGCGCACGATTATTCCATTGCACGCGCAATCCTTTCTCAAAATCCATGTTGTGGTCGAATCCCTTCAGGGTGGCTTCAAACATTCGCGAGCTGACCTCCTCATAGATTTTGAGGATCAAGTCTTCACGGTCCTGGAAGTAAATGTAAATCGTGGCCACGGACAAACCCGCCGCCCGCGCCAGCTTGTGCAGGCTCAGGCCGTCAAAGCCGTGCTCAACGATAATCGCCATCGCCTTTTCGCGGATCAGCTTCTCCTTTTTGAGGTCTTTGGTTCGCACGGTTCTAAAATAAACGAACGTTTGTTTATTTTCAAGTGTTAATTTAAATTTTTTACGATCCTCGCCGCATCCGCGGTTAACCCCTTGCTTCCCATCGCGCCACTCTTTAGGGTATCGCGGTGCATGAGGAAACACCACTGCTCGCGCTGACCGCCCTGGGTCTGGCGTTTGCCTTTATTTTCGGGTTCATTGCGATCCGGCTCAAATCATCGCCTATCATTGGTTACCTCGTTGCAGGCATCATCATGGGCCCGTACACACCGGGTTTTACCGGTGACGCCCATCTGGCCCAGGAATTGGCGGAGATCGGTGTCATCCTTTTAATGTTCGGGGTGGGCATGCACTTTTCCGTGGCTGACCTCTGGGCGATGCGGACTGTTTCCGTGCCCGGGGCTATTTCCCAAATCATCGTGGCCACCGCGCTGGGCGCCGGCGTGTCTCACCTGTGGGGATGGTCATGGAGTGCCGGCGTGATTTTTGGCCTGGCCCTTTCAACCGCCAGTACCGTGGTCATGCTGCGGGCGCTGGAATCGTGCAACGCCTTGGATTCGGCCGATGGCAAGATCACGATTGGTTGGACGATTGTCGAAGACGTCGTCATGGTCCTCGCCCTCGTATTGCTGCCCGCATTTTTTGGACAAGCCAGCGGCGACCCTGAAACTCATACCAGCGGGACTTCAGTTTGGGTTTCGTTCAGCATCGCCCTGGGCAAAGTGGCTTTGTTTATCGTGCTCATGCTTCTGTTCGGCACCCGTTTGTTTCCCTGGATCCTAAAAAAGGTCGAGCGTACCGGCTCTTCCGAGTTGTTCACGCTGGCCGTTGTAACGATTGCGATCGGCGTAGCCTATGGCGCTTCAGAATTGTTCGGCTGCTCGTTTGCTCTCGGCGCATTTTTCGCCGGCGTCGTGGTCAATCAATCCGACCTCCATCACCGCGCGGCGGACGCCCTGCTCCCCCTCCAACACTCCTTTGGCACTCTCTTTTTCGTCGCCATCGGAATGCTGTTCGATCCCATGATTCTCGTGCGGCATCCCTTCCAGGTCCTCGCCGTCGTGGCCATTATCGTGATTGGAAAATCTCTGGCCGCGTTTGGCATTGTCCTGTTATTGCGCAAACCACTTTCGATGGCCCTATTGGTCTCGGCGGCACTGGCCCAAATTGGTGAATTTTCATTTATTCTCTCGGCATTGGGCGTCAGCCTGGGCGTGCTGACGAATGAAGCCGAAAATTTGATTATCGGCGGCGCGCTGATTTCCATCCTCATCAACCCCCTCGGCTTCCAGCTCATCCGGCGGATGGGGCTGGTCAAACCCACTCCATCATGATTTTACATCGGCGCCGATCCGTGCTTTAATTTACCGGATGACTGCCGCCAAAACGCCAGACTGGGCCGCGCTCCGCAAGGATTTTCCCATCCTTGACCAGCAGGTCCATGGCAAACCGCTGATTTATTTCGACAACGCCGCCACGTCGCAAAAACCGCGCGCTGTGATTGACGCGCTCGTGCACTATTACGAACGCGACAATGCCAACGTTCACCGCGGCATCCACGAACTCAGCAATCGCTCTACGACTGCGTTTGAAGATGCGCGCATCCGCGCCGCCAAATTCATCAACGCCAAAAACGCCGAAGAGATTGTCTTCACCCGTGGCACGACTGAAGGCATCAACCTCGTTGCCAACGCCTGGGGGCCCAAAAATTTGAAAACGGGCGATGTCATTCTCCTCACGGAAATGGAGCATCACAGCAACCTCGTGCCCTGGCAATTGCTCGCGCAACGCACCGGCGCGCAAATCGCCTATATTCCCGTCACCGGCGACGAAGGTTTGCTGGATTTATCCAAACTCGATTCACTGCTGACGTCGCGCGTGAAAATTTTCTCGCTCGTCCACATTTCCAATTCCCTCGGCACACTCAATCCAGTTGCCGACCTTTGCGCACGCGCGCGCAAGCTGGGTATCGTCACCCTGGTGGACGGCGCGCAAAGCGCCGGGCATTGTCCCGTGGACGTTCAGGCCATCGGCTGCGATTTCTTTGCGTTCTCCGGCCACAAAATTTGCGGCCCTACCGGCGTTGGCGTTTTATACGGCCGCCAGGAACTCCTTGACGCTATGCCGCCTTACCAGGGTGGCGGTGAAATGATCCTCAGCGTCGGCTACGACAAAACGGAATTCAAACACGCCCCGCATAAGTTCGAAGCTGGGACGCCTGACATTTCCGGCCCCATCGGACTCAGCGTTGCCATGGATTATCTCGACGCCATTGGCCGGCAGAATATTTGGAACCATGACCAGAACCTCGCGCATTATACCTACGAGAAATTGGCCGCGCTGAATGACATCCGCCTCTTCGGGCCGAAGGGAAATTCTCCGCAACGCGCCGGACTTGTGAGCTTTCTTCTCAAGGACGTTCACGCACATGATGTCGTGACGCTGGCGGACCAGGCGGGCATCGCGCTGCGCGGCGGTCATCACTGCACGCAACCGCTGATGCACAAGCTCGGCGTGGAATCCACCGCCCGCGCGAGTTTCTATTTCTACAACACGCGCGCGGAAGTGGACCGCTTTGTGGAAGTCATTAAGGAGATCCAGAAATTCTTCCGGCAATGAACTCCCGTTACGAAGAATGGTTAAAACATGTCTTCGATCATGTAGTGACAGAAAAACTGCCGGAATGGTACTGGGACGAAAGCGCGCCAACCTTTGAAGCTTCACAAAGCGAGATAACCGAATTGTTAAGCGAGACTTTTCTGCGCGCGGGCAAGGACTTAATTAAATATACCGACGCTCAGCTTAATCAAGGTATTTGGTATGTAGTAAGTCCGCCCTGCTCAGACTTTATCCATGCGCTTAAATCTCCGGAGGTTCCCCTGGCAAAACGATTAGAAGCCATTGGAAATATTTTTAATTTATATTCAGATTGCTTCGCCAAACGCTGCGCAGAAACTCTCGGCCACTTATCCGGAGAAGGCTCACCGCTGAACTTGTGTTGTTACATGTTTTGGGACATTAGCTACCTCGATTACGCAAAAGATATCCCGGATGGCAAACAAATGGAGGAGGCTGCCCTAAATGTCCTCCAAAAAATTCTCACGATCGAACATCGCGCTTGCCGGGAAGGTGCCTTGCATGGACTTAGCGGATATGCCTTGGCGGGCAATAAAAAAGCCCACCAAATCATAGATCAATTTTTGAGCAATACAAAGTTGGACGACCAACTCCTTGCCTACGCCCGCAATGCCAGGGAAGGAAACGTTCTTTGAACTCAAACTTACGGTCCGTGATTGGGCGCAGGTGGCGCTGACGGTATCGCAATCGTTTCCCTCGTGAGTGTCACAACATGAGTTGAGTCGTCTTTGGGATCAACGACCTCGAGTGTCACTGTGGTTGCGGCCGGTCCACGGATCATATCAACGCACTGCTGCATACTCATGCCGGTGGTCGATGTGCCGTCAATTTTATCCAAGATCTCGCCCTGGACTATGCCGGCTACCGCCGCGGGACTGTTGGGAACGGTGCCTTCAATTTTGATCCCCTGGCCAGGCGGGGCAGCCCTCAACATCAAGCCCACGCCCACGATACTATTGGTCGATTCCTGGGAATAAGTTGAGCAGGCCAGTAACAGGCCGGCCATCACTGCAAGTACGATTCGTGTTTTCATAATGATTTCTTCACCCATAGACAACCTTCAGCGAAGTGCGTTCGATGACTTTTTCAATCACTCGTTGCATTTGCATGGAACCTCCTTGCATCCTGCAATTCATCCGCGTGCCAACTCTTCATTTTCCCTGCAAAACCGCGTTGGCACTGCAAAAGCTTAAGTATAAGCATGTGTTTACTTGCAATAGTTCCGATGTTCGCAGCCGCAGGATGGGCTTTTCTTTACCTCCTGTGCGGCGGCGGTCTCGGCGGGGCGTTTTTGATTTTCATCGTCCTGAAAATGATTGGACGATGAGGCCTTAAACTTTTGGAAATCCTCTGGGATTTCCTCCTGGCGCTGGCCGGTGCAAATCTGCCGGCGCCGGGAATCCGTTAAAACTACTCCGCCGTTTTATTTGTTCTCCGGCGTAAAAGCGATTCCGCGGTACACTATATTCGCGCTGGGAGACTGCGCCAGTGTCGTGACTGCAGATGATGCCCCAGTGTCTACGATTTGCACCACGCGATTGGAATTCACGCTGCCGCCGTAACCCTCCGTGGTCGTCGCGTAAACCACCGGGTTCGCGCCGCTAAAATCCACCGTCAC
>DATJXK010000155.1:0-49061 GCA_035500235.1 Pseudomonadales bacterium
AATTCCGTTGATTTGAATCGAATGCGCAGACGCCTGAACCAAACCTGGGTCGAATGGGCCTTTATTGCCCTTTTGGCCGGCGTCTGCCTTGTCCTCTCCCTGCTCCAATATCATTGGACCGGCGCCGTCAGCCGGGCGGAAGCCGGACGCCTCCGCGCCGGGATGGATGAACAGGCCCAGCAATTTTGCAACGCCTTTGACGCCGCCCTTACGGAAAGCTGCGATGCGCTGGTGCCGGATACTGAGACGGTGAACGATAAAAATCGCGACATCGTCCATTTGCTGTGCTTCCAGCAATGGCAGACGCTCCATTTGCGGCCGATATTCAGCCGCGTGGCGGTCATCGTGCCCGTGTCCGGAAAACTGGTGCTGTATGAACAAAGCCTGGCTACCGGCAGTCTCGCGCCAATGCAATGGCCTTCCGGGTGGGCTGGACTCTATGCGCAACTTTCCAACCTGGATAAGCTCGGGCCACAGCCGAACCAGGATCCCTCCGGGACATTTTTTATTTTTCCCGTGGCGAACCGCAACACCGTGAGTGAACATTCGCAAAGCAGTCCTCTCCGAAAAGGAAGTGCAAGTCCTGCGCCCAGCCTTAACTATAATTCTGAAAGTGAATGGGTGCTGCTGGAGCTCGATACAAATTATCTTCGGAAAACCTGGCTGCCGGGATTAACCAAAGCGTATTTGAATTCGAGCGGCCCGCTCTTTTATGACGTCCAGGTGAGGACCATTCTACCGCCGAACACAGTCATTTTTTCATCATCGTCCGGGGCCGTTAAAAATTCGGAGACTCCGGTTATCGCGCGCTTCAATCGCCAGGGCATGGACCCGGAGAAACTTCCCGGGACGGCGCCGGATTTTCGCTGGGGCCTGGAAGTCCGCCCGCGCGCCGGCACGCTCGAAGCTCTGGTAGCCGACTCCCGCCGCCGCAACCTTGCGGTGGCCATCGCATTGACGGCGATGATTTTCCTCGCCGGCCTGGCGCTGGTGCAACTCACGCGTCGTTCCCGCCGGCTGGCCGAAGCCCAGATGAATTTTGTCGCGGGGGTTTCCCATGAATTGCGCACGCCCCTCACGGTGATTCGCGGCGCGGGGCATAATTTATTGCACGGGGTTGCTTCCCAGCCCGAGCAGATTGAGCAATATTCGAAACTGATTATTCAGCACGCCGAACAACTTGCCCAAATGGTTGAACAAGTCCTGGAACTGGCCGGCGCGCGAAAAAACCTGCCGGCCACATTGCAGGAACCGGTATCCATCACTGAAATCCTGCGCGACGCCGTCTCCGTCACGGATCACGAAACCGAAAATGCGGGCTGCAGCATTCATCTCGAATTATCGCCCGATCTGCCGGCAGTGATTGGGGATGGCCCGGCATTGCGGCGCGTCTTCCAAAACCTGATTGTCAACGCCGCCAAGTACGGTGGACAGGGCGGTTACATCGGGATTACGGCGGTCCTGGACGAAGAAGGCCGGGAGCCGGCCATTGAAGTGCAGGTGGCCGATCGCGGGCCCGGCATTCCTGAGGATGAAGTTTCCGAAATTTTTAAACCATTCTTCCGCGGCGCTGCTGCACAGGCCACACAGGTCCGCGGCAGCGGGCTGGGCCTCAGCCTCGTACGCGAAATTGTGGAAGCGCACGGCGGGACCATCTCAGTGCAAAGTGATAGCGGCGCCGGCGCCATCTTCACCGTGCGGCTGCCTGTCACCCGAAACAAATGAGCGCGCGCATCCTCATCGTTGAAGACGAGCCCGGCATCAGGCTGGTGATTACCGATTTGTTGCGCGCGGAAACCTATCTCGTCGAAACCGCCACGGAAGGCAGCACCGGATTGTCCCTCGCCACGACGCGGAAATTTGATCTCCTGATTCTTGATGTCATGTTGCCGGGCGCCGATGGCTTTCAGATTTGCCATGAAGCCCGCCAGCGCGGATTTGACGGGGCCATTCTCATGCTCACTGCCAAGGGACAGGTGGATGACCGTGTGCGTGGCCTGCAAACCGGTGCGGATGATTATCTCGTCAAACCGTTCAACCCGGATGAACTGGTCGCCCGCGTCAAAGCGCTGTTGAGGCGCGTGCATAAGGAAAATTTGACGCCAGTGATGAAATTTACTTTCGGCAATGTAACGGTGGATTTTTCCCGGCAGGAATTTTTAAAGGACGGCAAGCCCGTCAGCCTGGCGGCCAAGGAAGCCGAACTCCTGCGGTTTCTGGTCAACCATCGCGGCCAGGCTTTGTCCCGCGCGCAAATCCTCCAGCAGGTGTGGAGCGGGCAGCAATTCATCACCGAACGCACCGTAGACGTCCATATCGCCTGGCTGCGCCAAAAGCTCGAAGATAATCCCGTTACCCCCCGTTTTATCATCACCGTCCGCGGCGAAGGCTATCGTTTCAACAAGTGACTCGTTCAGGCATTTGGATTTTCGTTTAACAATTCCATCTTTCCTTTTTAATTTTAAAATTTTTGTCGCATATTTTGTCTTTCTTTGGTGAATAACATACTAACAAGAAAAATAACTTTTACTTGGGGACCAAACTAGCCGCTATCAATATTAGAACACAGTCCCTCAAATGGCTAAGAAAGAAAAAATTGGATCCGTTTCTACCAGTGGCGAGACCAGCCGCCGGTCAGGTGCCAGCCTCACGCGGCCATCCCCATCGGCCAGCCAGGCTGCCGGGCTCGATGTAAAAACATCGGCATCGGCCGCCACTGTTTCCCCGGCCCAGATGGAGAATGCGATGGTCCAGCAAATCCTGGAACGCCAGGCCGTCTTTGGATTTTGATGGGCGGGGGCCGGTAAATGCCGGTGGAAAACCCCGCCCTGCCTTTTAAAACATCCCGAATCGGGCGCAGAAAACGTCGCCCTTATTTATCGGCACGTTTAGGCGAAAGAAAATTCGTCTTGGCTTATTTAAATCCGTATTTCTGCCGCATGTCGTTGGGCAGGTCGGAAGCATCAATCCGGGTCATCCCTTCCCCGCTGCCGTTAAGCGCATAGCTAATCACGATTCCGTCCGACTCGACTTTCTCGACATGCACATCGTTATAGACAGCGCCGGTGGTGGTCGCCAACTGGTTGGCCGGTTTTACCGGCGGCGGCACAACGGCAACCGGTGCCGGGACTGGCTTGGGCGCTACAGGCGCGGCGGCTGGTTGTACTGTGGTTGACATCGCGATCACTGGCGTGCTGGCAACTGGAGCAGCAACTGCGGGAGCCGTGCTGGCAGATGGAATGGCCGCAGCCGGGGCGACACTGGCGGGAGCGGCGGCAACCACAGGAGCTTTATTGGTGGCAACTTCAACAGCCGGAGCGGCAGTAGTCGTAACTTCAGCAGCAGGAGATTGACTCACAGGCGCCGCAGCAACTGGAACGGCAACAGCAGCGGGAACTTCGTTCGTAGCGGCTTCAGCCACAGCAGGAGTTTCGTTCGTCGAAGCGTCGGTAACGGAAGCTGCCGGAACTTCGTTGGTGGTAACGTCAGCGACTACCGGAGTTTCATTGGTAGAAGCGACTGCCACAACGGGACTCTCGTTGGTGGAGGTGGCTCCGACACTCGTGTCTACGTTAGTCGTAGCTTCAGCAGTGGCCGGCATCTCGTTTGTAGCAATATCAGCAACGGCGGGAGACTCATTGGTGGAGGCAATCGCAACCGGAGTTTCATTAGTGGCAACTTCGGCCACAGCCGGAGCCTCATTCGTAGAAGCATCAGCGGTCATTGGAGCTTCGTTGGTTACGACATCAGCCGTCGGCGATCCGTTAGTCGAAGCTTCGTTCATAGAAGCGGCTACAACAGGAGTAGCAGCAGTCGCGGTTGTCGCCGCAGTGGTCGTAGTATCGGCGGCAACTGGAGATTGATCAGCAGACGCTGCGGCTACTGGAACGGCAGCGGCGGAAACGTCATTCGTGGAAGTTTCGGCAACTGCGGGAGATTCATTAGTTGAAGCATCGGCAACGGAAGCAACCGGTACTTCGTTGGTGGTAACGTCAGCGACCGCAGGCGTTTCATTTGTGGAAACTTCAGCTGTCACTGGAGCTTCATTCGTAGTGGTTTCAGCCACTGCAGGAGATTCGTTGGTGGAAACGATGGCAGCAGCCGAAATATCATTAGTCGTGACCTCTGCGACAGCCGGAGCTTCATTAGTGGAAGCTTTAGCAGTCATCGGGGCTTCGTTGGTAACGACGTCAGCCGTCGGAGATTCATTAGTCGAAGCTTCGTCCATGGAGGCGGCAACAACCGGAGTAGCCACAGCAGCAGTCGTGGCCGCGGCGGTCGTGGTATCAGCGGCAGGAGATTGATCAACAGGAGCTGCGGCTGCCGGAGCGGAAGCGGCGGAAACGTCGTTCGTGGTGGCTTCAGCGACAGCCGGAGTTTCGTTAGTCGAAGCATCAGCAACGGAAGCTGCCGGGGCTTCGTTGGTGGCAACGTCAGCAACCGCAGGAGTTTCATTTGTAATGTTCTCGGCAACTGCGGGAGATTCGTTAGTGGAAGCGATGGCCACATCAGGGCTCTCGTTAGTAGAATTGATGGCAGCCGCCGAAACATCATTGGTCGTGACTTCCGCAACAGCCGGAGCTTCATTCGTGGAAGCTTCAGCAGCCACCGGGGCCTCATTGGTAGCGACGTCCGCCGTCGGAGATTCGTTAGTCGAAGCTTCACTCATGGATGCGGCAACTACGGGAGCGGCAACAGTCGCAGCCCCCGCCGCGGTGGTCGTGGTATCGGCGGCGGAAGATTGATCAGCAGGAGCCGCGGCTACCGGAGCGGCAGCGGCAGAAACGTCGTTCGTGGAAGTTTCAGCAACGGCAGGAGCTTCATTGGTAGTGGTTTCAGTCACTGCGGGAGTTACATTGGTAGAAATATCCGCCACAGCGGGAGATTCGTTGGTGGAAACTTCGGCAACTGGAGTTTCATTGGTCGAAGCCGGAACATCATTGATGGGAGCTTCATTTACGGAAGTAGTTATCACGGGAGCCACCGGAGTTCCGGCGGCGGCAACCTGGGCAGCCGGATCAGTCATCGTGTTTTTGGAGGCCGCATCGATGGAGTCGGTGGGGAATTCACCGCGCTGCGCCGCAGCAGTGCCACGCGACCCGTTGAATGATTTTTCTGAAGCTGCGGAGTTGGTGGCCTGGACGGGGCTCCTGTGCGCGCAGGCAGAGACGAAGCCTGCCACCAGGGCGGCGCACAAACCAAAAAAGACGCTAGTTTTTCGCTGAATGTTTCTTTTCATGCTCTTGAGCGAAGCTATCCTGAATGCACAAAACCCTCGTATTGACGGCATTGAACCGGATAACCCCAAGGCTTAATGAGCAGCCGCCATGCCAGACAAGGCAGACAACGGGCTTTGAATAATTGGGTTAGCTTTACTCGGCACCAAGGCGCCGGGCTATGGCCGGGAATCGAAGATAGCGAGGCTCGTGGACCGGGAGCGGGTCAGTTCTTCGGTGTCAGCGGTGTATAATAATAGATGACCGTGTAGGTGGCGGGAACTTTGCCCGGATTGCGCAATTGCGTGACCGCGTGGCTTTGGAAAAATATCACCGAACCCGGACCGGCGGTTTCCACCTTGCCGTCGGACACCACCTCGAGAGTGCCTTCCTTGACGATGGTGACTTCCTCCTGCATATGGAGGCGCGGCGGCCCGCTGACTGCGCCGGGGTTGAGCGTGGTGATGTGGCAATTCAGCTCGTTCAGCGTGGCGGTAGGGCCATCAAACACCAGGCGGCGCACACCGTTGGTAACGGAGACCGGTTTCATTTTTTCCCAGTCGTAAACGGCGAAGGTCAATTTTCTGGACGCGGCCGGCGCAGGCGAATTCGTTTGGGCCATCAGCGAATGGCCCAGCATGGCAATGATGAGACAGAGGAATGTTTTCATAGTCGGGGTGAGGCTGAGAATAAACCTGTGGGTTTCAACTGCCAGTAAATAAGAAAAGGAAACAGAAAAGAATTCCTGCTTTAACGAGCAACTGTCTCTTCGGCCCTTTCGGGTTTTACGATAAACTCTACGAACCGGCTTTTATGCAAGGCCAGTTTCAAGTTCAACGATTTGACGTCGTCGTGAACACGCGCAAACTCTATCGAATAGTGACCGGCCCAGGCTGGCCGCTCGAAGCTCCAAAGATTGCGCCCGTGATCATCAGTGGCTGCCACGACCGTCATGTTCATGCCTTTCGGGTTGAAACCGGGGTCGGCACCAATGATGATGCTGATGTCTTTTTCACTGCTTTGCCAGCGATTATTAACCAGCAACGGCGGAAGCAATTGCAAATGCACACCGTTGACCGTTGCCGGGATGACCGTGAACGGAAAATTGGTTTTGGTAACATCCCACGCGGTCCACTCGGCGTCTGCATCCTGCTGGCTGCCTGCCTTCACGGGAATATTCGTGAACGTAACCAGCTCATCATTACTATAATTCGACCGGCGGATAAATTCCAGGCGCACTTTCCACGGCTCATCCGGCCACAATCCCGGTTGGAAAAAATAGCCATCATACTCTGGTAGAGAGGTTTGTTGAATACGATATGGAGAGCCGGGAGAGACGCCGTTTTTAGGGTAACGGTAAATGAGACCACGTGACCAATTACCAAACGCATCGGTCGTCTGCACTGGCCAGGGATACCAGTTTGTAGTAGGCTGGCCGTTCTCGAAGAAATTAAAATCGAGGTGAATGCATTGGTTTGCCGGGTCACCAACTGGACGATTAGTGGCGTTCTGGTAGTGGGGTACCGGCGCGCCGGCAATCATTTTAGTGAGTGTCACCTCAAGATCGCCGTCGGATTCTGTGTCCGGCAGCGGCTTTGGCGTCCACTGCGCAAACGTTGCGGGCGCCGGATTGGTAATAGCAAATTCCCCCCTGGCAAGGGAGCCCCGATACGGCCTGACGCGCAGGATTGTTTCCGCGTCCCAACGGGGAAACGCATTTAACACAAAGGCCTGAAGCAATACGCCGGGTTTTACAAATGGTCTCTGCGCCTCGATATTGACGCTACCCGTGTTTGCCCGGTCAGAAACCAGCAGCTCGTAGGTTGGGGGCCTGGGGGGTCCGGATTCTTCTTCTATCCAGACAACGGTTGTATCCGGGGCGGTGTAAATCGGGTTCGCCGTGCGCAAATTTTCGAAGCCCGGCGCCATGTGGCGACGCCCAAACGTCGTGCCCAGCAGCGTCAGCTTCGTCCCGTCTTCCATGGTGATGATTTGTTTATCGTCAGCAAACGCAGAGAATGCGATAAGAAAGGCTACCGTCAGAACGGATAGAATTCTCGTTAGGAGATTCATAAAACTGGTGAAATCAAGTGAAACATATCAAACAATGCGTGAGCCGGGCAAGAGCAGGGATCGGGCCGCAAAGCACATCATTTTACTGGTCAAAACCGGTGGCAGCGGATAAATCCCTGCGATGAAAATCCGGCTTCTGCAATCAGCGTGCGTATTGTGGCTGGCCGTTTTTATCAGCGGTTGCCGTTCCGGACTTACGCCGTTGCCGCCGGCGGGAGAGCGTTCTTATCAATCCATCCTGGAATGGACTCATCAAAACGGAATGCCGGGCGCCATCCTGCTCGTGCAAACTCCCAAAACGAACTTCATTGGCGCGGTTGGCTGGGCGGACTTGAAGCGGAAAGTGCCGATGCAAACCAACGAAGAGTTTCGCATTGGCAGTATTACTAAAACATTCACTGGCATCACCGCTGCCCGGTTGCAAACCCAGGGCCTTTTGGATACAGACCTGATCATCACCAACTATTTGCCGGCCTCCATTACCGGCCATATTCGCAACAGCGATAAAATCACCGTTCGGATGCTCCTCCGGCATCAAAGCGGTATTTACAATTATGACGATGATTTTGGGTATCGCCTGAATGCGTTTGTTTTTGACCGGCGCGGAGACTGGCCGCCATTGCAGGAATTAAAATATGCTTATGACCAACCCGCGCGATTTCCGCCCGGCGAAGGCTGGGAATATTCCGATTCAAATTTTTTGTTGCTGGGACTCATTATCGACCAGGTGACCGGCGCGCACCATTCAGCCGCGATCCGAAAGGAGATCCTTGAACCACTGCAACTGACGAACACTTATTACGAAGGCTATGAACCACCGCGCGGCGAACGCGCGCATGGGTATGAAACGATGCTTGGCTGCCGCAGCGACACTTATGATTGGACTCCCATCACGGGCGGAAATGCCGGATTGGTCAGCACGGTTTCGGACCTGGCTATATTTGTGCGGGCTATTGGAGGGACGAATAATTTGCTGGATAGCGCGACAAAAGAACTTTTGCGCAGCGAAGTTCGCCCGGGCAATGAGACGAATTCATGGGACCCGGTGTTTGGTTATGATTTTGGGGTGACGTTCCACCGTGGCGCGCCCCGAACCGTCCCCTTATCGGCCGCACCCTGGTTTTTCGGACATGACGGGGCTGTTCCTGGCAGTTTTTGCTTTGCCTGGCATGAACCGCGCAATGACATCACCATTGTTTATTTCGGTTCATCCATGGGGCTTTTCTCGGTGGCTGCCAAAAATCGTTATACCGGGAAGTTTCAACAACAGCTTGAAAGCGCTTTGTTCGAATTGGCGTTGAGACAAACACGCGGCTCTGATAGATGAAAATGAGCCCCGGCTTGAGAAACCGTATTTTTAAGTCTTTCAGCGGTTGAAAATGGCACGGTATTTGTTCACACTTTCGGAATGAAACAGCGGATTGATTTGGCCAAAATTCCCGTTTTTATCCTCTGCGGCGGCCTGGGCACGCGCATCAAGGAGGAAACGGAATTTCGCCCCAAACCGATGGTGCCCATCGGCGAGCATCCCATTCTCTGGCACATCATGCGCATTTACGAGCGGCACGGCTTTCGCAAGTTTGTGCTGTGCCTGGGCTTCAAGGCGGACGTGGTGAAGGATTATTTCAGCAATTTCCACCTGCACAACAACGACTGCACCATTGAGCTCAAGACGAACAAGGTGGAAGTCCACGAAGCGCGTGTGGACTGGGACCTGAATGTCACCCTCGCGTACACCGGGGAAAAGAACATGACCGGCAGCCGCGTCGCCCAGGCCACGCGGAAGTATCTCGGCGCGGCGGAACATTTTGCGGTCACTTACGGCGACGGCCTGACCGACGCCAACCTCGCGGATGAATTTCGTTATCATCTTTCGCAAAAGAAAATCGGCACCGTCCTGGGAGTTAATCCGCCGTCGCGTTTTGGCGAGATCAAAGTGCAGGACGACCGCGTAGTTGAATTTTCCGAAAAACCCGATTTGGACAACCACTGGATCAACGGCGGTTTCTTTTTCTTTCATCGAGATTTTCGCGAGTATCTTTCCGATGACGAAAGCTGCGTCCTCGAGCGCGATCCGCTGGTCAAGCTCGCCCGCGATGGGCAACTCACGGTCCACAAGCACCGCGGCTTCTGGCAGAGCATGGACACGCAGCGTGACCGCGAGCAGCTCGTAAAAATGGTCGAGTCCGGCAACCCACCCTGGCTCGCGGGTAAAAAATGAAATTTACCGAAACGCCGCTCAAAGGGGCCTTCGTCATCGAACTGGAAAAACGCGGTGACGAGCGCGGCTGGTTTGCCCGCGCCTTTTGCGAGCGGGAATATCAGGCGCACGGCCTGAACCATCACATCGTCCAGGCGAACACCTCTTTCAGCGCCATCAAAGGCACATTGCGCGGGATGCATTACCAGCTTGCCCCCATGGCCGAGGACAAAATTTTCCGCTCGATTCGCGGCGGCATTTTTGACGTCATCATTGATTTGCGCCCGGAATCGCCGACGTTTCTGAAAAGTTTTACCGTGGAATTGACCGCGGAAAACCGGCTGGCGCTGTATATTCCCAAAGGGTTTGCCCACGGTTTTATGACGCTCACCGAAAATACGGAGGTCTTTTATTTCGTGACGCAATTTTACTCGCCGGAACACGAGCGCGGCATCCGCTACAACGACCCGAAATTTGACATCCGCTGGCCTATGGAACCGGCGGTGATTTCGGACAAGGACCGGAACTTGAAGGATTTTAATCCGGAAACGCATTTAAAATAAGCGGGACTATGCATTTACTAAAAATGGCCGTGCGGCAACGCGGTGTCATGCCCCCTCACCCCCAATGGGGGCGAGGGAGACGTGAACGGCCGCGGTGGACCGCGGCCCTACCGCGATTCACTACAGGGCGAGGTCGTTTGCGTATGGAATATTTTCTTAATTGAGGCAATTGAAATGAAAATTCTTTTTACCGGCGCCAGCTCGTTCACCGGCTTTTGGTTCGTCAAAACGCTGGTGGCCGCCGGGCACCAGATGATTTGCCCGCTGCGCGGCGCCGTTGAGAAATATGACGGCGTGCGCAGGCAGCGGGTGGAACAATTGCAGGCCGCCTGCCATTTTTTGCCGTCCGCGCCGTTCGGTTCGGAAAATTTTTTGAAGCTGGCGCGGCAGGAGAAATTCGATTTGCTCTGCCATCACGCGGCGGAAGTGACCGATTACAAAAGCCCGAGCTTTGACGCGATGTCCGCGCTGGCGGGCAACGTCCTGCATTTGCGCGCCGTGTTAAAGACCCTGGATTGCCCGGTCGTCCTCACCGGCAGCGTTTTTGAAAATGATGAAGGCGCCGACCCGCAACAAGGCAAGACGAAGGGAAAAACGGAAGGCGAAGGGCTGCGCGCGTTTTCACCCTACGGCCTGTCCAAGGGCATGACCTTCCAATATTTCCGGCATTACTGCCATGAAGCCGGCGTGCCGCTCGGGAAATTTGTGATTCCTAATCCGTTCGGCCCGTTTGAAGAGCCGCGTTTCACCGCCCATCTCATGCGCCACTGGCGCGAAGGAAAGACGGCCGAAGTCAAAACGCCCGATTATTTGCGCGATAACATCCACGTGGATTTGCTCGCGGCGGTTTACGTGCTGTTTGCCAAGCGCGTGGCAGCAATGAAATCCGGCGGCACGAAGATCAATCCCAGCGGCTACGCCGAAAAGCAGGGTGAATTTGCCAAGCGCGTGGCCCGGGAAGTCGAAGAGCGGATGGGATGGAAGTGCGAATTGAAACTGGCGAAGCAGGAAGATTTCAGCGAACCGATGAACCGCGTGAACACCGAACCGGCCAGCGAACTCGTTCCCAAATGGAACGAAGCCAAAGCCTGGGATGGTTTTGTGGATTTTTATACGTAAGGGGATTGGCATGTTCGTTTGTGGAGCAAGAATGGGGAAGACCCCAGACCAGATTCGCGCTTCGCGCGGCTCCGCAAAATGCGGCGGTATGTGTCCCGCATTTACCCAGGGCGACGCGATCACGGATTCGCGCTTTGCCCTGGGCTATCATCGGTCGCCCTTACAGGGCTTCAGTCAGAGCCTCGCGGACTCGGCTGGAGTAGAAAACAAAGACGGCTGCACAGGAGTGCAGCCCTACCACGTTTATATAATTCCGTACGGTAAAATTACTAAGCTCGAATCATTTGAGCTTTGCGTTTCAACAAGGTTTTATACCGTTTTCGTATATAACATTTTGGACAAATCGGAATGTTATCTATCCACCATCCTTGCTCTACGAAAGCCTCCGCAGCTTTTCTCAGCGCTTTTGGGTCATCAATACTATGCCTGGCCGTTGATATCGTCCCCTTATCTCGGCAAAATTTACATAACAAACACCACTGACCGCCGCCCGATGAACCTACAAACTTAAAAATGTGCGGAAGAAGCTCATCAGCGGTTGCTCTTTTAGCATTCATAACTTAAAAAGTGCCGTCAGCGTTCAAAAAATCACGCCCACAATAAAAAAACCCGTCTTACCTTCCGGTAAAACGGGTTCGAATGATTCAAAAGCTTATTGGGCCGGGCTCTTGTCCACAGCACCGATGTTCGCCATTTTCTTGAAGGCATTGCCCACCACGTTCATAGCCACGACGGGGTGCTTGAGGCATTCCTTGGTGTAGTGAATCTTGTTGCGCCACAATTTGGTGACGAAACGTTTGCGATGCCAGCGGGACACGAGTTGGTGATGCGCTTCTTCGATTTCCTTGGACGTCATCGCGTCCGTGCGGATGACCGAGCGGTTCGCGCCGTCATATTCGTCAAAGTCGCCGCTGGTCAGGTGGCCCGAGGCGAGCAATTGATCATAGAGCACACTGCCGGGGTACGGCGTGGCGATAGAAAATTGAATGGAATCCGGATTCACATCGTCCACCCAGTCCATGGTCTTCTTCACGGTCTCCTTGGTTTCGCCGGGCAAACCGACGGTCATGGAGAGATGGCACTTGATGCCGATGCGGATAGTTTCCTTGATGTTGCGGGTGGCGACTTCGAGGTCGAGCTTCTTGCCGCAATCATCAACGATCTTCTGGTCGGCCGATTCCACACCGTACTTGATGGCGACCATGCCGGCTTCGCGCATCTTGTGGAGGGTTTCGATATCGGTCGTGTCCGCGCGGGACATCGCCGACCAAGGCATATTCAGCTTGTGCTTAATGAATTCGTCACACAGGCCGACGATGCGCTTCTTGCCGATGTTGAAAGTATCGTCGTCAAAGTAAAACGACTTGCTACCGTAGGTATCGCGGCAATGCTGGATTTCATCCGCCACGTCCTTGGGATCGCGCACGCGATATTTATTGCCACCGTACATCAATTGCGGCCACTGGCAGAAATTGCACGTGAAGGGGCAGCCACGGCTGGCATGAACCTGGAGGCAGGGAGTGGGCATGTTGCCCTGGTTATCCCAATACACATCCATCGGCAGATATTCGCGAGCCGGCCAGGGAAGTTCCGCGAGGTCAACCAATGGCGCGCGGCCGTTGCAGGTCGGCGTGCCGTCTAATTTGCGAACGCCCAAACCCGGGAGCGTCTCAAGGGTCTTATGATCGTACAAATTTTGCGCGACCTTGAGGGCCACGACTTCGTATTCGCCTTCGACCGTGAAATCGATTTCCGGATGTTCGTTCAGGAACTCGGGCTTATACATCAAGTGGTGAGGGCCACCGAAAAACAACTTACATTCCGGCAACATCTCCTTCACCATTTTCGCATGGCGGAAATCCGTATGGATGGAGGCCGTGGCGATTTCATGGATGACCAGGTCCGGTTCAAACGCTTTCAGCTTCTTGAAATAGGTGGGTTCGTCCATCTTTTCGGCGATGGCGTCGATCATCATGACTTCGAAACCATTTTTCTTCAGGAGGGCGGCGCAATAGGCGAGGTAAAACGGAAAGGGCATGTATGGGGAAATCGCCAGCTCGAAGTGGGGCCAGCGGCAACCAGCGCGCACGCCGATGTGACCGGGCTTCGACCAGGGTGAATTTCCTAAAAATACCTTTTTGGCACGAGCGGTGCCGCCAAGCGAGTCGTAGGTGGAAATCATAATATTATTTGTACTCAATAATTTATCCGATACACGCAAACACTGTCAAGGGCGTTTTCTGCCTTTTTTTGAACTTACCACCGTGTTTTTACGTTATCAAATATAAAGACGTTACAAGCACGTTACATGCCTGTTGGGTAGGGCAAAAACACCCAGGGGACGCCAAATTTCCGGCTTAAATGCGATGCCAGCGCTTTGACCCCAAAGGTCTCCGTCGCGTAATGCCCGCCGTAGAGCACGTTCAGGCCTAATTCCTCTGCCATGGCAAACGTCCAATGCGGCCCTTCGCCCGTGATAAACGTGTCCACACCTTCACCGGCGGCTTGTTTCAGCTCTCCTCCCGCCCCGCCGGTCACTACGCCGATATTCCGACAAATCGCCTCCCCGCCGGGGATGATTTTGGACTTAAAGCCGGTAGCGCGTTCCAATCGCCTGACCAATTCCTGCCGGGGAAGATTGGACTTTGATTTGAAGCCAAGCATCTGGCCGTGGCTGTGAAAAAACGGCTTTAAATTCTTCAACCCAAGCGCCGCGCAAAGCTGCGCGTTATTGCCCAATTTAGGATGCGCATCCAGCGGCAGGTGCGAACTATAAACGGCCAGGTCATTTTCCACGAGCAGCCGCAGCAACTCGTAATTTTTCCCCGCCCAGGGATGCCGCGCGCCCCAAAACAATCCGTGATGCACGATTAACAAATCCGCCCTGGCCGCAATGGCCAGTTTGACTGTGGACACACTGCCATCCACCGCCGCGGCGATTTTTTTAACCGCGCCGCGATTTGCCACCTGCAGGCCATTCGCGGCATTGTCGTAATCGCCGATTTCAGCCGTGCGAAGGATTTTGTCGCAATAGGCGACGATAGCGGCAAGCGTGGCTTTCGGCATTTTACGGGCAATTATTGTTGTGGTCCCGACGGCCCCTGGGGTCCCCGCCTTTGGCGAACGAGATTGAAGATTCCCCAAACGATGAGGACTGCGCCCAACACCGCCAATGCGGTGCCGCTTTGGGTTCCGATGAGGACGAGCTTTCCGGATAAGCCGCCGACGATCATTACGATTCCGATGATAATTTTTACCATGACGTTTTTGGGTTTGCGTTTAGAAACAAATTATGCCGTTGGCGGAGGCGTTTTTTGCCGCCCGAAAAGTTTCTTGAACCACGCTGCGATCGCCGCCAGGCCAATGATGATAAATTTCTTCGCTGCGAGGATAAATACCCAGATTAACTTGAAAAGCCCGAGCTTGGCCGCGATGCCGCCGGCCACCAGCGCGGCAATGCCATACGTGGCTACTTTGTCCACTTTAGGATCAAAATCCGCGTAGCGATTGCCCTGGTCGAAGTTGACCATGCTCAAGATGCCAGGCGTCTGCTTTTCGATTTCGGGCAATTGCGTCATCCCGGCAACGGCAGTCAAAACCAGCACGCCGTGCCGGCCCAGGATGCGGATGTCATAGTTCAACGTGTCTTCACTCGCGCCTTCAATTTTTAATTCTTTGGCCCAATACAGCTTGTGCGTTGCCGCGTCATAATGCGGAGGCGTGGCCCAGCCGACCAGTTCCATGGCCGGATACCCCTTGTCCGTGCGGGCCTTGTTGTTTTCGCGGGTACCCGCCTGCATTTTTTTCAACAAATCGTCGTAATTGATTTTACTGGCATCGTCGTCTTTGACATAGCCGTCGTTGGCGTATGAAATGATGACCGCCCAGCAGGCGGGATCCAGCGGAGTCACATTGGACGGCATCAACAGGCCGAGGGTATCCTCCACCTGGGATGGAGGATTTCCCCAAAGTTTCACCAGCACAGTTTTCGCATCCTGCGCATTGAGATAATAAAAATTCGTCGGGACATCCAGCGTGGCCAGGCTGTCCTGGATTTTGATTTGTCCCTGTTGATAATGCAGGCCCTTGGCGAGGTCCTGGATTTGGGCGTCAGTCAACTGATTGTCCTGGGCGCCGGCGCTGAAGATTAAGGCCATCCATCCGGCCAGAAAAACGCTAATAATTTTAGCAGTCATTTTTTAGGATTGTTTTAAGAAGCGTTATGACTTTGGGGAATTTAAATAGGTTTGTCAACAGTGGCCGTGTTACATTCGGGTGCCTGGTGACGGCTTATGTTTATAGCCCCAGAGAAGAAACTGGCATCCCTGATGGCGATGTGGTAAAAATAACTCATGAAAACGATCCATGCAGTTTATGAAAGCGGCGTATTCCGGCCATTGGAAACCGTCGAGCTGCCGGAACGCACGGAAGTGGAGTTTGAGCCGCGCCCGGTAGCACAATCAGAGGATCGTAACGCAAGTTTGGATGGCATTTATGCCATTTTATCGGAACGTTATCAGTCCGGCGAACGCGACACGGCTGCCCGCCATAATGAGCACCAGCCATGACGGTGTTTTTAGACACGGTCGGCCTATTAGCCCTTTGGGATGAAAGCGACCAGTGGCATCGTCCATCAACAGTTTCCTTTTCAGAATTGCTGGCAAGCCGGGCCGATTTGGTCACAACCAGTTTTGTCCTGCTCGAATGTGGCAACGCGGCTGCCCGCAGGCCATATCGTTCCGCAGTCAGCAGACTGCGCAAACAAATGGAAATAACCCAATGCCTGGTTGTGCCAACCAACGAAGATTGGCAATCGGCGTGGCAGGCTTACGAGCGTGGCGAAGCCGATAATGCGGGCATTGTGGATCAGATTTCATTTACGATCATGCGGCGACTGGGAATATCCAAGGCATTTACTAACGACAGCCATTTCCGGGCTGCTGGATTTGTGACGCTCTTTGCCGGCTAAACTTTTTCCTTTCCGTTCGGGAAACTTTTAGTTCAATCAAGCCATGATCAAAGCCCTCGCCCATCTCTGCATCTTCACGAAGGACCTCGAACGTACCCGGAGCTTTTATTGCGACATGCTCGGGTTCAAACAGCATTTTAACTTTCTCAAGGACGGCCAGTTGTTCGGTTTTTACCTGCAGGTCGCCCCGCAACAGTTTGTCGAATTTTTCAAGGTCGCGGCAGACGCCGAGTTCGGCAGTCCGCGCGTCCATCACCTTTGTTTTGAAGTGGACGACATTGACGCGCAGCGCGAAAAACTGATCGCCGCCGGGGTGCAAGTGACCCCAAAAAAGCTCGGTTGCGACCAAACCTGGCAATGCTGGTTCAAGGACCCGAACGGCGTAGATATTGAATTCCAGCAATATACACCCAAAAGCGCGCAATTTATGCGGACCGATTGTATTGTGGACTGGTAAATGAATTCACAAAAAATTTTCATTCCACCAGTTGATTTTCTCCAGCGAAGTTTTATAGTTTCGCTCGTTTGATTTCACTAGATGAGCAATTCGAATGACGCAGCGGCGCCGTGGGACATAGAATCGGCGCGCGCGCTTTATAACATCCACCGCTGGGGCGCGAAATATTTCGACATCAACGAAGCCGGCCACGTTGTCGCCCGCCCGCAACAGGACGCCGGTGTCGCCGTAGACTTGACCGATGTCATCGAAGAGGCCAAGGCGCGCGGCCTGAAGTTTCCCCTGCTCATCCGGTTCCAGGATATCCTGCGCCATCGCGTGGAAGCCATCAACAAGGCGTTCCAAAGTTCCATCGCGGAATTTAGTTACCAGGGCCGGTATCGCGGCGTGTTTCCGATCAAGGTGAACCAGCTCCGCGAAGTGGTGGAAGAAATCCTCGACGCCGGCAAGCCGTTTGATTTCGGCCTCGAAGTCGGCAGCAAGCCGGAACTCTTCGCCGGTCTCGCGCTGCAAAACCAGATGGGCTGTCTGATTATTTGTAACGGCTACAAAGATCCCGAATTTATCAAGATGGCGCTGCTGGGCATCCGGCTGGGCAAACGCGTCATCATGGTAGTGGAGAAACTGGAAGAACTGCGCCAGATCATCACCATCTCCAAGCAACAAAACGTCGAACCGCTCATCGGCATCCGCGCGCGGCTGTTGAGCAAGGGCGCGGGCAAATGGGCTGAGAGCGGCGGCGAAAATGCGAAGTTCGGTTTGAGCACGGCGGAAATCCTTGCCGCCACGGAAATGCTCAAGGCGGAGAATCTCTCGCATTGTTTAAAGCTGCTGCATTTCCATATCGGCTCGCAGGTGCCGGACATTCTTACGGTAAAAAAAGCCGTGCAGGAAGCTGCGCGCTTTTACGCGAAACTGCGCAAGATGAATTTCAACATCGAGTTCCTCGATGTCGGCGGCGGCCTGGGTGTGGATTACGACGGCTCGCGCAGCGCGTTTGATTCCTCCACCAACTACACCCTGCAGGAATACACGAACGACATCGTTTATTATATTGCCGAGGTTTGTAATACGGAAAACGTTCCGCATCCGGATATCGTGAGCGAAAGCGGCCGCGCCATCGTCGCGCATCACAGCGTGCTCATCGTCGAAGTCTTTGGCTGCATCGAAAAAACCCGGCCCGGCGAATTTTTAAAGTATGGCGACAACGAAAGCGCCCTCGTGCGCGAGTTGCTCGATATCAAAAAGAACCTCGCAAAGTCGAATAAGATTGAGGCATACCACGACGCCCTTGAGCGCCGCGAAGACGCACAGCACATGTTCACGCTCGGCATGCTCGACCTGCCGGACAAAGCCAAGATTGAGGATCTCTACTGGCAAATCAGCCGCGATGTCGTGGATAGTTTCAAAGGCCAGGCTTATGTGCCCGAGGAAATCCGCAAGCTCGAAGATACTCTCGGCGACCAGTACCTTTGCAATTTCTCGGTCTTTCAATCGCTGCTGGACCATTGGGCTCTCGGCCAGCTTTTCCCCATCATGCCCATCGCGCGCCTGAATGAGCGGCCTTCCCGCGAAGGCACGCTGGTGGACATCACCTGCGATTCCGACGGCGCGATCAACAAGTTCATTGATTTTCGCGACGTGCGCGACACGTTGCCCCTGCACAAGCTCATCCCTAACGGCAACGGCATGCCTGAGCCGTATTTCATCGGCTTTTTCCTCATGGGCGCCTACCAGGACATCATGGGTGATTTGCACAACCTGTTTGGCCGTGTGAACGAAGTGCACGTCTTCCTCGAGCCCGATGAGCCTAGCGGCTATTACATCGAGGAAATTATCGAAGGCAATACCATCATCCAATCGCTCGCCGCCGTGCAATACGACGAAAACGAACTGAAACGCCAGATGAAAGCGCAAATCGACGACGCGATAAAATCCGACCGCATGAAACCCTCCGATGCCATGCGCCTGCTGGATGACTACGAAAAAGGGTTGAAGGCTTATACGTATTTGAGTTTTTAACCCAGTAAAAGCGGCTAACCTTACCAAAGATGATGAAAATACGTCTAACATTAATGGTTATCGCGCTTCCGGTCATCGGATATTCCGATGAACCGGGCGCAGCGCAGGTCCAAAATGATACCGCTATAACGCAAAAGATTGTCGGCACGTGGAAGGTGGATGAGACAACTCCAAATGGTATTAAAGCGCTTGGCTTTGTATCTATAAAGAAAGATGGGACTTTCACATCCAAAGGGAGTTTAACCCAAGGCGACAATCGTATAGACCTTGATTTTGCCGGGCGATGGCAGGTAGACGGGGGAATCTTAACCGAAACAGTTACGGCCAGCAGCCATACAAATTTGCCTCCGATTGGCTACGTTAGCCATGATAAGATTTTAAAAGTAGACGACCAACATCTGGTTTATCAAACAGACAAAGGGAAAGTTGTTGATCGAAAACGGGTTGAATGATGCACGCCGCCCCGCTCTACAGGGATGAACGTCCGCATTTCGCACTAGTTCTTTATTCCGCACTTCGCCACCCGGAATCCATTAGCCGTCTTATTTTTGCAAGTTGCACTTTAACAATTGCAAATCGCCCTCAGGCGGCACTCGCGGCAACGGTTTTTCTCACAAATCCTGTTGGCATATTTCATGTTAAGCACAGCGGCGGAGGGATTACGTGCGTTCCCAAGAGGAAAGCCGACGCTCATTTTTGCAAGGGACTGCGCGTATTCCGAAAATAAAAGAATTGCTGCTGCCAGCTTTATCGGAAAAAACCGCCAAAAATATGAAATCCTCAACCATTCCCCAAAATATCGCGCGTGTTTCGTGCGCCGTTGCCTGCTTCTCGCTCGTCATTTCTGCCCAAGCCACGCTGCCATCATCTGATTTCCCGGATATTGGTTCATTGGGCGCATTAGCCGAACTGGGGCATCCGCTGGTCGAAATTTCAGGCACAACTACCAATACGAGTTTCACCAGATTGACCGTGGTCTATGACACCGTGTTTAGCGACCCGGCGCTCACCTCGAATCAAGGCCAGGTTCTTTCAGCTTCCTCGGCGCTGGCGGCACTGACTCCGGACCAGACGATCAGCGCGAATCAAACCGCCGCGTTAGCATTTGATGTTACCCCCGGCCAGGTGGAAGTCGTGGATTTGAACGGCGGGCTCAATTTAAATAATCAAAGCATCACCTTGGGCGGCGGGGGCATTTTGGTCCTGAACATCGAAGGGAGCTTCAGCCTCGACGGAACGGCCGGCATTTTCGGCAATCCGAACGATATCTACATCAACTACGAAGGCAACAGTACCATCACCACCGGCATTGCCACCACCATTGATGGACTGGTCCTCGACCCCTCCGCGTCTGCCGTCCTGAATGGTAACTTGAACAGGGGATTTTATGGCACACTTGCCCCTAATGATCCTCCGGTGGTGCCAGAGCCCGGCCCAATGGCTTTGATTTCAATGGCGCTGGCATCTCTTCTTTTGGTGCGCCGCTACCAATGCGCCTCAAAAAATTTGACCTAAAAAATCTGTCAAAAAATGAAACTTCGCATACCCCTGAAAGATGAAGTTTCATCCTGAAATTCTCGCCATTTTCACCAGCGCAAACGTTGCTGCCTCGATCTATTGCGCCCTCGCCATCGGCCTGATAGCCGGAGGCGCGGCGATTCTTCGCCGCAGGCATAAAACCAAACATCGGCGAATCCGTACTCAGGCTCCCACTCCTGCAATTAAAGCTAAAGGCCGGGAAAATAAAACTTCAGATCACCAGTCGGTCGCTGTAAAAAATAATGCGGCAAATGGCCATGCCGGGCCAAGGCCCCTGTTCCGTCGCCGCCGCCGGAAACGTATCTTCAACTACTCAAAGTTCTATACGAGCGTCATCAAGGAACTCTCGCAGCATACCTATCATTCGGCCGCAATAACCCATGCAAAATCCCGCGCCCACGGTCATTCCCAGGGACATATCGCATCGAATGGCGTGAACGTAAATCCAACCGCAAAATCTGATCTCAACGATTTGATTGCGCAGCGAAATATCCTGATCCAAACGCAAAAAGCCCTCCTCGAGGAGCAGGCCCGGCTGATTCAGGAAAAAAACCGGATGATTGAGGAACAAACTTCCTTTCATAAACGCAAGGCGGCCTGAATAAGGTCTGCGATAACGTTAATGTAGTCACTTAAATCATTGATTGCCAACGTTGTAGCCACTTTAAAAAATTTGTAGCCAGTGGTGTAGCCACTTTAGTTATTGATAATCAACGATGTAGCCAGTGTAGCCACTTTCCCGCGCATATATCATTTCTCAGTTCTGGCCGGCTTGCATGAGCCCGAAGACCGAAGCTAATTTTTCAAGGCTAATTCGGTTGACATACCGCCAAATCCGACTAATCTTTTACCCCTTTTAATTGAGTAAAACGAAATAATTATGCCGAATACGAAGTCAGCCGAACGCCGGATGCGCAGCAGCGAACGCAAAAACATGCACAACCGCAGCATCACCTCGAAATTGCGTGGTGTGGAGAAGAATTTCCGCGCGCTCATCGCCGGTGGAAAGAAAGACGAAGCCGCCAAGGCATTGTCCGGTGTTCATTCCGCGTTTGACAAAGCCGTCAAATCGGGAGTGCTGGCGCGCCCCACAGCCAACCGGAAAAAATCCCGCCTGGCTCTCGCTCTCGCCAAGGTGAAATAGTCCGGCAAATTTTCCGTAACGCCGCGAGGCGGTTAGGCCACAGGTGCTTTAGCCGTTTCCGGCTTTCTCAGCGAAGCAAACATCTTCGGGCTGATCAGTCCCATCTTCGCCAGCCGGTACTGCATTCCCACTGAAAGGCAGCCGAACCCGTATTTCACACTGCGGCGGAAATTGATGGATGAAGCTTCGGGGAAATACTTCGTCGGGCAGCTCACCTCGCCAATCGTAAAGCCGTGCCATAAAATCTGCGCGAGCATTTGGTTGTCAAAAATGAAATCGTCAGAATTATTCGAGGTATCAATGGTCTCCAGGATTTCCCGGGAAAAAGCGCGATAACCCGTGTGGTATTCAGATAGCTTGGCCCCCAGCAGGACATTCTCCGTAAACGTCAGGAAGCGGTTTGAAATATATTTCCAGTAAGGCATCCCGCCTTTGAGCGAGTAACCGCCCAAGATGCGGCTGCCCAATACACAGGGATGGACGTCGTTCGCAATGATAGAAGCCATGGCCGGAATGAGCTTGGGCGTGTATTGATAATCCGGGTGCAGCATGATGACGATATCCGCCCCGGCTTCCAGCGCCAGGCGGTAACAGGTCTTTTGGTTGCCGCCATAGCCGCGGTTCTTTTCATGCACGTGCACATGGACCCCGAGGAGCTGGGACGCCACCGCCACGGTATCGTCGCGGCTTTTATCATCCACCAGGATCATTTTATCCACGATTCCCTGCTGGATGACTTCGTCCACGGTAACAGTGACGGTTTTGGCCGCGTTGTAAGCGGGCATAACGACGACGATTTTTTTTCCGAGAAACATCTAATTTAATTCATGCTGCCCAAACGCCGGGGCGCTTGGAAAGAAAATTCCCATTTCGCCGCTGGATAAAGCAAATGGAATGCCGTTTTTCATGGCGGAAATGAATTCAGGACCGCCAGTTGCTTCTTGCCGCCACCCTGGCCGCGACACATGATTCCGTCAGGACATCATTTGTTCCAACGAAGCGTGAGCGCATTAACCAGCCAATTTGAAAAAAGGCCAAAGATTTTTTCCATTGGAATCAGCGTGGCGCTGGTCGCCGTGGTCGGCGTCGTAGATTATCTTTCCGGGTACGCGATTTTCTTTTCCGCATTTTATCTACTGCCGGTGGCTTTGGCGGCCTGGTATGGCGGCAGCGGTTATGGGATCCTGATTTCTGTCCTTAGCGTGGTGGCCTGGCTATCCGGTGATATCGCTGCCGGGGCGCACTATTCGAGTGTACTGGTGCCGATTTGGAACGGGGTCATTGGACTGACCGTTTATTTTGTAGTAGTAAAAACCCTCAGTTCTTTGCGGCGGCTGCACAATGAGCTGGAAGAACGGGTGCGCTTGCGGACCACGGCGCTGATGAATGAAGTGCAGGAGCGCGCCCGGCTGGAAAAAGAAATCCTGGAAATCAGCGAACGCGAACAGCGGCGCATCGGACACGATTTACATGACAGCCTCTGCCAGCATTGGGCGGCCACCGCCATGGCTGGACAGGTCCTGACGGAGAAATTGGATGCCAAGTCACTCGCCGAAGCGGCTGACGCCCGAAGAATTGTGAGCCTCGCGGAGAACGGAATCACCCTGACGCGGAACCTGGCCCGCGGCATTTCCCCGGCGGAAATGGAAACGGAAGGACTGGTCACAGCCCTGCATGAGTTTGCGACGAACATTTCCCAGTTGTTCAAGGTGAGTTGCGCCTTTGACTGCGAACATCTGGTTGAAATTAACGATGCCGCCGCGGCGACCCATCTCTACCGGATAGCGCAGGAGGCGGCAAACAATGCCATCCGCCACGGCAAACCAAAGCAAATTGTGATTAGCCTGGCGAACTTCAAGGACCGCACCGAACTGACGATTGAAGACGATGGCTCCGGCCTGCCCGACGATTGGCAAAAACAGCGCGGCATGGGGACGCGTATCATGGCGCATCGCGCGGCCATGATTGGGGGAATTTTTTCAATTGAACCCAATCCCACCGGCGGCACATTTGTCAAATGTTCCATGCCGCAACGAAAAAATGAACAGCCATAAAAAAAGAATTCTTCTCGTGGATGACCATCCGCTGGTCCGCGAATGGTTGACCAATTTAATCCAACAGCAGACTGACCTCGTGGTTTGCGGGGAGACGGAAAGCGCGCCGGCCGCATTATCGTCCATCGTGACCACGCAACCCGACCTCGTCATCGTGGATATCAACCTGAAAAATTCCTCGGGCGTCGAATTAATCAAGGATTTAAAAAAATTGCACCCTGCCGTTCCCGTGCTGGTATTGTCCATGCATGATGAATCGCTTTATGCGGAGCGGGTTTTTCGCGCCGGCGCGCGCGGCTACGTTCACAAACGCGAGACCGCCCACAAAATGATCGAGGCCATCCGCCGCGTATTGGATGGGAAAATGTACGTGGGCGAAAAAACGGCGGAAATCCTGGCCACCCAATCCATCAAAGGCCGCGCCGCCAGCAAGCCGACCGCTGAGCTCCTGAGCGACCGCGAACTGGAAGTTTTCGACAAACTCGGCCAGGGCATTGGCACACGCCAAATCGCCGAAGATTTCCACGTCAGCGTCAAAACCATCCAGGCCTATTGCGCGCGTATCAAAGAAAAGCTCAACTTGAACAGCGCCACACAACTCCTTCGCGAAGCCGTTCGCTGGCATGACAGCCGGGACGAATCCAAGTAATAAATCAGTTGTAAGATATTATCCTACAAAGAAATAGACTGCACCTGACAGACGGCTGCATGGAGTCTAGCTCAATCTGTCAGGATGAAGTTTCTGACGGCAGCCAAAATCATCTTAGTCGCATTAACCGCGATGTTGATATTGGCGACCGGCTGCGGTCGTGGTGATGACGCCATCGCGCCGCCGGCCGGCCCGGGTACCATATCTTCCGGACCGCCAACGATTCAATTGTCCGGCGACCAATTGAACTCCATCAGAATCGGGACGGTAGGTACGTATGCTTTCTCAGTAGATAATACCGGCATCGGCAATATTGATTTCCAGAATAATCTCTATTCAGACAATTCGCTTTCTATACCGGTTTTCCCATCCGGGTCCGGAACTATTTTGAAAATGTTAGTTGAGCTTGGTGACCAGGTGCAAAAGGGGCAGGCCCTCTATTCGGTTCAGGCGGATGCCACAAATTTGATCGTTCGCAGTCCGGTTACCGGACAAATCGCCGCTATCAACGCATCGGTGGGCGCTGCTGTGCAACCCGGAAAAGATCCCGCGCCGTGCGCGGTGGCCGATGTCTCCACCAAATGGTTGCTCGCCAGCGTGCCTGAAGCCGATAGTCCGCTCTGCCACCCGGGACAGCCCGTCAAGGTGACTGTCGCGGAATATCCCGATGCAGTGTTTGCAGGAAAGGTTGAAAAAATTTATCCCGAGGTGGACATCAACACGCATCGCGTGACTGTTCGCTGTGAAATTTCCGATAAAGAAAATCTGTTACGTGCCGGGATGCTCGCGGACTTTGCCATTCGTGTCCAGAAATCCGCCCCATCAATTGGGATTCCGGCCAATGGTGTCGTGCGCGAAGGAGACGGCACAATGACTGCCTGGGTAACGACCGATCACAGTCATTTCGTCCAGCGAATCGTTAAAATCGGCATGCAAGAGGAGCATATGGACCAGGTCCCGGAGGGTCTGCACCCCGGAGAACTTGTCGTGATCGACGGCGCCATCTTTATAGACAACATGCTGCAAGCACCGGCTGACGACGATTAGCCATGTTCAAATCCTTCATCGCCTTTTGCCTGAGCCGGCGCGCGCTGGTGGTATTGGGCCTGCTCATGTTTACGGGCGCGGGCTATCTTTCCTATCAGAACCTGAACATCGAGGCCTATCCCAATCCAGCGCCGGTCATCCTGGAAATCACCGCACAGGCGTCGGGATTGTCTGCGGAAGAAATGGAGCGGTACTATACGCGCCCCATTGAGATTGGCCTTTATACGGTTCCGGGCATCCAAATTATCCGCTCCACCTCCTTCTATGGCTTGTCTTTTGTCCGCGTCGTTTTCAAATATGGCGTAGATTATAATTTTGCTTATGCCCAGGCCGCAGTGGCCTTGCAGCAAAATGTCACGCTTCCCAACAATGTCGTTCCGCAAATCCAGCAAAACAGCGGCACGGGGGAGATCTACCGCTACCAAGTTGTCGGCCCGCCGCATTTCGGCATCACTAACCTCCGCACCGTCCAGGATTGGATTGTCGCGCGCCGGTTGTTGACCATCCCGGGTATTGTGGCCATCAATAGCTGGGGGGGGCCGACAAAAGAATTTGATGTGCAGGCAGACCCGCACAAATTGGAAGCCTACAACCTGACGATGCCCCAAATCATCACCGCACTGGGTAATGCCAATATCAATGTCGGCGGACGTGAAATCACCATCGGCCAGCAGTCCATCAATATCCGCGGTGTCGGGCTGATTAACGACGGAGGCGATGATGATTTGACGCAGGGTTACAAGGTCAAGGACATCGAAAATGTCGTGCTGTCCCAAAGCAACGGCGTGCCGGTGCTGGTAAAGGATGTTGCTAAAGTCACCGTGGGTTTCCGGCCACGTTTGGGCATTTGCGGGCGGGATAACGACGACGATGTAGTGGCGTCCATCGTGGTCATGAGCCGCACGGAAAAGTCGGCCGACATGATCCCACAAATCAAAGCCGAAGTGGACAAGATGAATGGCGACGGCAGCCTGCCACCCGGGGTCAAAATCGTTTCGTTTTACGACCGGTCATCGCTGATTGCGGTGACGACCCATACCGTGCTTCACAATCTCATTTTCGGTTGCATCCTGATTTTCCTGATTCAATGGATTTTTCTCGGAGACCTTCGCAGCGCCATCATCGTCGGCCTGAACATCCCGTTTGCGCTGTTCTTTGCGGTCATCATCATTGTGATGCGTGGTGAAAGCGCAAATCTTCTTTCCGTCGGCGCCGTGGACCTTGGCATCATCGTAGACTCGGCGGTCATCCTGGTGGAAAATATATTTCGGAATTTCCAAAGGCCGGTCGAGGAAAGGACAAATCTACTCCAGCGTTTGGCAGATGGTTTCTACGGGCCGGATCCAACAAGATCACCTAGTGATGGCTGGACAGACCGCTTGCGGCTGATTTTGATTAGCTCGATCCAGGTGGACAAGGCGGTGTTTTTCTCAGCGCTCATTACGGTGGCAGCATTTGTGCCGCTGTTCACGATGCAAGGGGTGGAAGGCCAGATTTTCGGCCCCATGGCGCGCACCTACGCGTATGCGCTGGCGGGTGCGCTACTCGCCACCTTCACTATCACGCCTGTGCTGGCCACCTTCCTGGTGCCCGAACATGTGAAGGAAACTGAAACGATTGCTGTCCGCTTCCTGCATCATCTTTACGATCCCGCCCTCAAATTTGCCCTCAAGTTTCGCAAAACCACTATTGGAATCGGAATCGTGTTTCTCGCTGTCGCGGTTTTTTTTGGTTCACGGCTTGGCAGCGAATTTTTGCCAGCGCTGGAGGAAGGCAATTTTTGGATCCGCGCTTCCATGCCGATTACGCTCTCGCTGCAAGACGGTAAAGCAGCCACGCGAAAAATGCGGCTGATTCTTTTGCGGCATCCTGAAATCATCACCGTTATTTCGCAACACGGCCGTCCGGATGATGGCAGTGATGCCGCGCCCTTTTCCAACGTGGAATTATTTGTGCCGCTCAAACCCTACGATCAATGGCCCAAGGGCATGACCAAAGAAAAATTGACCCGGCAACTCCAGGATGAATTCAACGAGGAACTGCCCGGGGTGACTTTTAATTTTTCGCAATATATCCAGGACAACATCGAAGAAGCCATTTCCGGCGTTAAAGGCGCCAACTCAGTGAAAATCATCGGTCCCAATCTGGAAACTCTGACGGCGCTGGCCACGCAAGTGCGCGACCAGATGGCCCAGGTGCATGGCATTACCGACCTGGGAATTTTTCCTGTGCTAGGACAGCCGAATCTAAATATCGGAGTGGATCGCGCCAAGGCCGCCCGCTATGGGCTTAATACCGGCGATATCAATTCGGTTATTCAAACGGCCCTGGGCGGAGCCGTGGCCACGGAAGTACTGGAAGGCGACCGCCAATTTGATCTCGTCGTTCGTTATCCGCAGGAGTATCGCGATACCATAGAAAAAATTCGCAATATCCGGGTGGGATATACAACGGCTTCCGGAGTGAACGCATACATTCCTTTAAGCCAGTTGGCGGCCATCTCTTTGGATAATGGCGCAGCGTGGATTTATCACGAGAGCACGGAACGCTTTATTCCAGTTAAATTCAGCGTGCGCGGGCGCGACCTAGGCGGCACTGTTGCCGAGGCACAGGCGCGCATTGTAAAAAATATAAAATTGCCGCCCGGCTATCGCCTCGTTTGGTCGGGAGAGTTCGAAGACCTGAAAAACGCGCAGGAACGCCTGGCCATTATTGTCCCTGTCAGCCTCGTCCTCATTATGGGCCTGCTCTATTGCTTGTTTAATTCGCTGGCGGAATGTCTCATGACTCTTTCGGGCATTCCCTTCGCCGTCGCCGGCGGCATCCTCGCGCTTTATATTGCCGGATTAAACTTCAGCATTTCCGCAGCCATCGGGTTTGTTTCGTTATTTGGTGTGTCAGTGATGAACGGAATTTTGCTGATGACATATTACCAGCAGGCGCTGCTGCACGGAAAACCGCCACTGGAAACAATGTATCGCGCAGCTTCAGTGCGCATGAGGCCGCTGCTCATGATGAGTCTTTCGGCATGCATCGGCCTGCTGCCCGCAGCGGTTTCCACTGGCATCGGCAGCCAGGTACAACGCCCGCTGGCCACAGTCATTGTGGGCGGCATGCTGGTTGGTCCCATTATGCTGCTTATCGTGGTACCGGCGTTAAAAATAGTCTTCGAACAAAGGCACGAGCAAGCCGCCCAAAAAATTGAACCCAATGAAAGTTAATTTTTTAGTAATCATCTTTTTGGATACGTGGATCCATTTCAATGCCCTCGCCGGCCAAATGCCTGCATCACTAACCAAACCTGTAGCCGCGCCAACAAAAGTTTCGGTCGCAAAAAATTTAAGCATCAGTGGAAATCTTCAACATCGTGGGTGGGGGCCCATGAGCGTCGGCGGACCGGAAAAAGCAATAAACGGAACCGGGATCACCGGGACCGCCGGCGCTCATAAACATTAAGGCAAGGATGAAGCCCCCCATTGCCAAGCCCAAAACGAGCCAGGAAAAGCGGAATTCATTCGCGCTGATTCGGGCAACCCGTGGCTCCACGGCTTCCCCGGTCTCTTTACGTTTCGCCGAAGTCTTTGGCCGCACCCCTCTTCATCAGTCATCGGCCATCAATCATCAACGGCGTTTCCTTGCATTGCTTTGTTTGCTCGCGGCGTTATGGTTCAGCGGTTGTACAGTTGGGCCGAACTTCAAGGAACCCGCCGCGCCAAGCGTGACCAATTATGCGGCGATGCCTTTTCCTCCCATGACCAGCAGTACCGCAAGCGCCATCGCCGGTAAGTCGCAACATTTTGTCCAAGGGCTGGATATTCCAGGCCAATGGTGGATGTTGTTTCATTCGCAGGCGCTTAATGATTTGATTCAACGTTCGCTGACGAACAGCCCAGACCTCGCGGCGGCACAAGCGGCGTTGGCGGCAGCGCACGAGAATGTGCTGGCCCAAAATGGCGCGTATTTTCCGAGTGCCGGCGCCGGTCTCTCAGCCAGCCGGCAAAAGACATCCGAACAAATCGCTCCCGTGCCAAACGAGAACCAGTTTTACTTCAGTCTTTTTACCCCGGAGGTGAGCGTTGCCTACACGCCCGATGTGTTCGGATTGAACCATCGCACCGTGGAGTCGTTGAAGGCGCAAGAGAACCAGGCGCGCTTTATGCTCGACGCCGCGGATGTTACGTTGACGGCGAACATTGTCGTCGTAGCCATCCAGGAAGCGTCGTTGCGCGCACAAATTGAAGCTACGCGGCAACTCGTTGCCATCAATAACAACCTGCTTCAAGTCTTGCGCGAACAATTTGCCCGCGGCATGGCGACACGCATGGCGGTAGCGGCGCAGGAATCGCAACTGGCTCAATCGGAAGCCGCGCTGCCTCCATTGCTGAACCAGCTCGCGCAAAATCATGATTTGCTGGCCGCGCTCTCTGGTGGTTTTCCTGATGAGGATTTGCCGGAAAAATTCGAGTTGTCGGATTTGCAATTGCCGCGCGAATTGCCGGTGAGCCTGCCATCGCAACTCATCGAGCAGCGCCCGGACGTGCGGCAGGCGGAGGAAAATTATCATGCGGCTTGCGCGCTCGTAGGTGTGGCGGTCGCCCATCGTTTGCCGAATATCACATTAAACGCCGACGCCGGCACCATGGCTTTGACTGCCGGAAAAATTTTTGCCGGTGGCTCGGGCTTTTGGGATCTCGGCGCCAGCATCACCCAGCCGATCTTCGAAGGTGGCACATTACTTCACCAGGAACGGGCGGCGCGTGACACGTACGTGATGACGGCCAATCAATATCGCAGTGCGGTGATTACCGCTTTTCAAAATGTGGCGGACACGTTGAACGCGCTGCAACATGACGCCGATACGTTGAAAGCTGCTGCGAATGCAGCAAACGCGGCGAAGGTCGCTCTTGAACTGACACGGCGACAGCTCGAGATTGGCAACGCCGGCTATTTGGACGCATTGAACGCCCAGCAAAGTTATCAGCAGGCGACCCTGGCGCTTATCCAGGCGCAGGCCAATCGCTATTCTGATACGGCGGCACTTTTTCTGGCCCTTGGAGGTGGGTGGTGGAACCAAAAAGAGTTAACAGAAAGATAAATGGCGCCCCCCCGGGGGGGATCCTTCCATAGGCTTCCGTAGCCTTCCAAAGGTGCCTAAAGGATGGTTTTAAAGTGCGTGGACTGAAGTCCACGAAGGTATAGCTCTCCCTCACCCCGGCCCTCTCCCCACGGAGAGGGAGAATAACAGGGCCGACGGTTTGCGAAATAAGCACAACCTAAATCAAGGAATGATTCAATTTTTGGTTTGGTTCGGTTTTGAAACGGTTTGTTTTTTTGTCCGGAGGCCTTGATTTAGGTTAATTCACCGGTGGACTGAGACGCTCGCGGACTCGCCCGCTGACGCGGATATGGATGGGCTCGCGCCCATGCCTTACTACAAATATGCCGCCCCTGACGGGGCTTTCGGTCAGAGACTCGTCATCACGTAAAACGTGATAAACCTCGTTTCCTACATTCAAAAATGTCAAAGAACAATGGGCATTTTACCACAGAACGACCGTGCCGGAACCGAAACTTGACTCCTAGTTGTTCACGCGATAAAGGAGGACAATTCCCTTTTTGAACCTTTTCATTTGAATTTCATTTTTCGTCCGATCCAAGCGCCACTTTCGCTCTTCCAAAAGTCATCTGCTTCTAAATCCCAACCCAAAGACTTTAAGTACTGTATGACAAGAGCAGGAGTCAAACGGTCCGCTATTCTCCGATTTTGATAGAGAAGAGGATTTTCAAACGGCAATATCCGCCCTTGATCGTAAAATTGCCATCCTTGATCGTGAATGACGTGTACAACCCTTTGTGCACCTGTTTCATCAGTATGTTCGAACCGGCAAAGTCCTTCCTTTTTATGATCACGCGAAAGATGGGCTGAAAAATATCTAATTTGAAACCTCCTGTTTAAATGCCGTATCAATTGAATAAGTTCATCGCCATAGTTTGGAATTAAAACGGAGCCAAACGATATATTGCAAGGTTGCCAAACCGCAAATCCAGGCAAATGAGCCCCGCCTTGAGGCGGTTTTGGAAAGAAAATATTCTTCAAATCTAATGGCTCTTTGACGTAGTGCCAATATCGATCCTCATCCTGTTCATCCATCACCTTAAAGATATTTATCAGCTTTTCAGGTTCAACCCAAAGACAGTTGAGCGGAATGACTTCGAATTCTTTAAATACTGACATACTTAATAATCTTATTCGACTCACTTTACTTACAGCAAGTTTGAGGAAGTAATAATCCCAAATACCATTAAAATTCCCAATGCAGGCGGCCGGCGAAAAAGGAGACCGGGCCGCGAGCACGATTGAAGGCGGGGTTGTCCACAAATTGATAATCCACGGCTCCGTGGAGATTTTTATAAATCTTTAAATCATAATAGGTTTCGAGGACTTTTTCCCAGCCATAATCCAGGTTGCCATCGCCGGCAAGGATGCCCGTGCCGCCGGCCTGGAAAAATTCCTGCGCCGCTTTGGAGATGCCGTTCGCCAGCCCGGCCAGGCCATAGGTATCGTCGGGCCGGTCCCATAAGTCGCCATTGACGCTCAAGCCGAGCGAAGCAGTGTGGCCAACATCGCTGAACACCCAGGCCTCTTCCTGGTCGTCGTTCCAGCCGAGGCGCGAAAAGATGCCGACGTCTTTGGCGATTTCCTGCTCCCAATTCAAACCAAAGCCATATTTGAAATTATAGGCACGCGCCGCCTGCCAGTCTGCATTCGGGCCATCGGCCCGTAATATAGCGGTGGCGTCCGAATATTTGGCCATGTCCGCCTCATTCAAGTAAGCGAGAAAACGGACGACGCCCGGATGATCCTTGATGGCGTAGCGACGTTCCAATTCGGTGACCATTCCCCAGGATTTCAGGAACGGGCCATCAGCCGGGGAATTGTTATACGGCCAGACCAGAAATTTATCTTCCCAGGTCAGTCCATTCTGAACGGCCGGCATTTGGAAAAAACCGTACCGCAACGTCCACTGCGGCTGATTCAGCTCAATGGTCAGGCCGGTGGTGTAGCCGATCGCGTCCGCGGGATAATCCCAGCCTTCATTGGCCATCAACCCCCAATTCATGAACTGCGTGCGCGGGTCGTTGGCGTAAGCGTTGTTATCGAAAATATCTTTGGCGCTGAAGCGGCCGGCAGTAATGATAATCCGCGAAATGTCCCGGGTACCGGCCAGATCAAGGGCATCATCCGGAACGGTTTCCTGCGGACCGCCCAGGCCGATGGTTTGGCGAATAAAGGCACGAACAAGCGAGCCGTTGGGAACACTCGTGCCCAGGCGGAAGGCCTCGCCGTTGGGAAATCCTTCGACGCCCAGCGCATTGCCGGGGCCGAAACCCTGCCACATCATTCCATCCACGTGCGCCTCGGCGCCGCGCCAAAGCCTCGCCCCCGCCATCAAGTCCAACGAAAGAGTTTCACGGGTTTCGCCGCCAGACGGCAGGCTGTTGGGGCCGGAGTACTGGGCGCTAAACCCGGGATACCCCTGGACAATGAAAGTGCTTTGGGCATGGACGTTCCAGTTTTGCTGTTGAGCGTTGCTGGATTTTTCCAACGGCGGCACGGAATTCGTGCCAGACACAGAAGGAGGAGCAACGGAATTGGTGGCGGTATCCGCCGCGGACAATGTCGTGGCAACACAGGTGAAGGCGGCTGCCACAGCCGTTTTTTTAAAATGACGTCCCGCTCTTTTCATTTCAAATGTAGCTTATACTACATCTTGTATTAACGTCAACATTGTTTGAGGTAAAATTTGAGCGACCCACCAATCACCCGTCAGGACGCCTGGCCCTCTTTGATCAGCCGCAGAATCGTGGCGGCATCAGGGGCGGATTCGAGTGCCTCGCGCAACTCGGGCTTTTGCAGAAGCCGTGCGATGCCGGACATGGTATGAAGATGCTGTTGAATCTGGCCTCGCGGAATGAGGAAAAGAATGACGAGACTGACCGGCTTGCCGTCCAGGGAATCAAACTCGATTTTCTTTTTCGAACGGCCGAAAGCAGCGACCGGCTGGCGGACTAATTCCGAAGAGGCGTGCGGGATACCGACGCCATATCCAATGCCGGTGCTCATGGAAAATTCACGTTTGCGGACGGCGCCCACGATGGCGTCGCGGTCTTCCGGCTTGACGTTGCCGGTCTGGATCAGGTTGGTCACCATCTCCTCAATCGCTTCCCAGCGATTGGCCGCGCCCAGGTTTAAGATGATTTGGGCTTCGTTCAGGAGGTCGCCTAATTTCGTGCTCATAAAATCAAAGAGATTAATCACCAACTATAACCGGGACATTGCCTTCATTTTCCAAATAATGGTTGACAAAAACCTGTATACGGTATACCCCTATACCGTATACCAGTCAAGCATCAATTTATCTGGTGCAAGGAAAGAAAGGTGTTAAATATCATTCCATGAAAGTGAAGCATGTCCGGCCGGGACTCGACAAAAGGGCATTAGTAGTCCGCTTACGAAGAATCAAGGGGCAGATTGAGGCCATTGAAAAAATGGTGGAGACAGACACGGACAGTTCTGATGTATTAATGCAGGTGGTGGCGGCGCGGCGCGCGCTGAAATCGTTCAGCGAAGAGGTGATTGAATCCCAACTACGCGCCTACGTGGAGAGCGCCGGAAACAGACCGGAAGGACGCCAGAGCCTACAATCGTTGCTGACCATTTTGGAACGATACGTCGGCTAACAAAGGATTTATGACTGCCGAGAAAAAACCGAACAGCCAGAAGCCGGCCGAACTGATGCATGATGCAGCCACGTGCCAAATCACGGATCTTTTGCAGCGGCTAAACACTACGCCGAACGGATTAAGTGAAGAAGAGGCGGCCGAACGGCTGGAAATTTTCGGGCCCAACGAAGTCGGGCAGGAGAAACAGCACGGCTGGTTTTATCGCCTGTGGGTGGCGGTTCGCAATCCCCTGGTGGTTTTGCTGGCGGTCATCGCGGCGATTACATTTGCCACGGCCCAGGAAGCCAGCGATTACGTTGGCGGAATCGTCATGGTAGCCATGATGGTACTGGCGGTTTCGCTGCGCTTGATCCAGGAAACCAAGGCCGACAATGCAGCCGCCAAGCTCAAAGCCATGATCAAGGTCACGGCGACGGCCATTCGCGACGGACAGCCGAAGGAGATCCCGCTGCAACAACTCGTCCCGGGCGATATCGTGAAACTTTGCGCCGGCGACATGATCCCGGGCGACGTGCGCCTGATGTCGGCCAAGGATTTGTTCATCATCCAGGCGACGCTCACAGGGGAATCCCTGCCGGTGGAAAAACACGACACGCCGGATCCGCGCCCCAACATCTCGCCGATTGAACATACCAACCTTTGCTTCCTGGGCACGAGCGTGGAAAGCGGTTCGGCCACGGCGGTGATCGCCGCCACGGGTTCACAAACGTACTTTGGAAAAATGGCGAGTAGCCTTGCCGGCCAGCAGGTGGACACGGCCTTTGACAGAGGCATCAAAAAGTTCGTGTGGCTGATGATTACCTTCATGTCCGTGATTGTCCCGGTGGTTTTCCTCCTTTACGGCAGCACGAAACATGATTGGAAAACGGCTTCCCTATTAGCACTCGCCGTGGCTGTGGGCCTGACGCCGGAAATGCTGCCCATGATTGTTTCGGTATGCCTGTCCAAAGGGGCGCTGGCCATGTCGCGAAAAAAAGTCATCGTCAAGCGGCTGAACTCCATCCAAAACTTCGGCGCCATGGACGTGCTCTGCACGGATAAAACCGGGACGCTGACGATTGACCACGTGATTTTGGAAATCCATTGCGACGTTTTCAAAAACGAAAGCGAAGAAGTTTTGCAGGACGCCTATCTCATCAGCCATTTTCAAACAGGCTTAAAAAATGTGCTGGACCGCGCTGTCCTGAAATATTCCGAATTGCACAAGGAATTGGCCGTGGAGAAATACACGAAGGTGGATGAAATTCCCTTTGATTTTTCACGGCGCATGATGTCGGTGGCCGTGCAGGGGGCAGACGGACAGCGCGAGCTTTTGACCAAGGGCGCACCGGAGGCGGTCTTCGCGAGATGCACGCAATTCGCCAGCGACGGGGAAATTTTCCCGATGGAGCCAATCCTGGTGGGCAACCTGATTGAGCAGGTCAATTCGCTGAGCGAGGACGGCTTCCGGGTGCTGGCCATCGCGAGGAAAAAACTGGGCGAGCAGACTGCTACCTTCACCAAGGCGGATGAATGCGAGTTATGCCTGATAGGTTATCTGGCATTTCTCGATCCGCCCAAAGAATCGGCATCCAAGGCCATCAGCGCGTTGCGGCAGCATGGCGTGGCGGTGAAAGTTTTGACCGGGGACAACGATTTGGTGACGAAAAAAGTTTGCTCGGAAGTGGGCATCCACGCAGAAAAGGTCCTGCTCGGCAATGACGTGGAAAAAATGTCTGACGAACAACTGGCGGAGGCCATTGATACTACGGACGTCTATGCGCGGCTCTCGCCGGCGCACAAGAAACGCGTCGTCCAGGCGTTACAAAAAAAGAAACACGTCGTCGGTTTCATGGGTGATGGCATTAACGATGCGCCGGCGTTGCGCCAGGCGGACGTGGGCATCTCCGTGGATAACGCCGTGGACATCGCCAAGGAATCCGCGGACATGATTTTGCTCGAAAAGAATTTGATGGTGCTGGAAGAAGGCGTCATCGAAGGGCGCAAAGTATTTGCGAACATCGTGAAATACATCCGGATGGGCGCCAGTTCGAATTTCGGCAACGTCTTCAGCATGGTCGGCGCGAGTGCCCTCCTGAAATTTTCTCCGATGTGGCCGCTCCAACTCTTGACCAACAATTTGTTGTACGATTTTTCGCAAGTGCCCATCCCCACGGACAATGTGGGCTCTCAATACACCGCCCGGCCGCGCCCGTGGCACCTCGGCGAAATCACCAAGTTCGTTTTGTTTATCGGCCCTATCAGCTCGATCTTCGATTACACTACGTTTGGTGTCATGCTGTTTTTTTTCAAATGCAACAATTTGGGATTGATCCCGCCGACTCCCGAGTTGGTGGCGCGTTTTGCCGGCATCACGGACCCTGACCGGACTTACGCCGCGGCGCTGTTCCACACCGGATGGTTTGTGGAATCGTTGATGACCCAGACGCTCATCATCCATGTCATTCGTACCAACCTGCTGCCGTTTATCCAATCGCGCGCGAGCTGGCAACTAACGGTAACGAGCTTTTTAATTATGGCGGTCGGCGCTTACATACCATTTTCCCCGCTGGCCAAACCACTGGGATTTGTGCCGTTGCCATGGCAATTCTGGCCGTTCCTCCTGGCTACACTGGCTTGCTACGTAGGCCTGACGCAACTGATTAAGATGTGGCTGGTACGAAAGGGCTGGATTTAAAAGTGCGGAAATAAGCGGAATTTCCCCTAATTTGAAGCGCAAGGAATATACCGTGACTGCCATAAAGATGGAGCGAGCGAAGGGATTCGAACCCTCGACATTCACCTTGGCAAGGTGACGCTCTACCAGACTGAGCTACGCTCGCTTCCAAAGAGGGAGTTATTCTACGAAACCTTCGCCCAATGGCAAGCCCTTTATGCGGTCTTGGGAAGGGGGGCCAGCGTAGCACGAACCATCTTGAGGAGTTCGTCGTGGTCCAGCGGTTTGTACAGAAATCCAATTGCGCCGCCGGCCAATGCTTTTTCCTTGTCCTTGTCGCCTGCGCCGCTGGTGATAACGATGATGGGGATCTTCTTGGTATCGTCCACGCGGCGGAGCCATTCCATAATGCGAAACCCGTCCCACGGAACGCCCGCAATGTCAGGGGGAAAGCTGATGTCCAGGACGATCAAATCCGGTTTTTCCTTGCGGACAATGGCCACGGCTTCGGCGCCGTCCAGCGCCGTAAAAGTTTTATAGCCCGCGCTGTTCAGTTTCACTGCGATGGTTTTAACAATCACTTCATTGTCGTCTACCACCAATATCTTTTGCTGCGGCGCGGCTGAGGTTCCAGGATTCATAATCTATGTTTTTTTCCCATGCTCACTCTGACTTTGTAAGCTATATCTATACCAAAAACGCCTTGTCCCGCAATGAAATTAATGTTGCATAATGCATTGAACGTCAAGCATTAACCGGCGCTGGTTAAGGGTTATAATCTTCCTCGCGAGGCCTTTATGGGCAATACCAAACATCCCATGGTTTAGCTTGGAGCATTCCCTGTCAGCCTTTAAACTCACCCGGTGAGCAACGTTTTTTACGTTCCAGGCAAACAACGCGGGGCGAGGGTGGGCGACCTTTTCGCCAGCATCGCCCGCCGTTATGACCTGCTGAACGACCTGCAAAGTTTCGGCCTGCACCGGCTTTGGAAGCGGCGGGTCGTGTCGCTGGCGGATGTGAAGCCGGGCGACCGCGCCCTGGACCTGTGCTGCGGCACGGGCGATATCGCCTTTGCGCTAGCAGCATGCGGCGCGGAAGTGACCGGCCTGGACTTCAGCGAAAAGATGCTCGAAGTGGCGCAAACACGGTTGCAGAACTCGAAATTCACGGGCGAGAAACTGAAGTTCATGCAGGGCGATGCCGAGCAGCTTCCGTTTCCGGATAATTCGTTCGATGCGGTGACGATGGGTTATGGCCTGCGGAATTTGAGCAGTTGGGAGAGCGGCTTGCGCGAAATGATGCGCGTGGCCAAGCCCGGCGGGCGCATTGTGGTGCTGGATTTTGGCAAGCCGGCCAATGCCCTGTGGCGCGGCCTTTATTTCACCCATTTGAAATGTTCCGTGCCGCTGATTGGTTTGATTTTTTGCGGCAATCCGCAGGCGTATGCTTATATTTTGGAATCGCTGAAGCACTATCCGGCGCAACGGGCGGTGGCGGAAAAGATGCGCGAACTACAACTGGGCAAGGTCCAGATTGTTGATTTTGTGGGCGGCGCGATGGCGATTAATTTTGGGGTGAAGCCGGCCGGGATTTAGGGGGTGTTCGCCGGGTATAAGCCCCTGCCCCCCTTCCATAGCCTTCCGAAGCCATGTAAAACGTGGTGAACCTTCCGGGAGCCGGGTGATTTTAACCACGAAAGACACTAACGACACGAAATTGGGTTCGTTTCGCAATTTTGCTCTCTGACTGGCCGGTCAATTACTTCTCAAAGGCACGACGGGTACCCTCCCCCCGGGTCTTGAATAGGTTTAAATAGAGTCGAACAGCCTCGAATGGGGTTGAAAGCTTTACGCGAATTTCTCCAATTGACACGAAAAGTTTTTAACAGAAGCAAACGAAGGCAACGAAACTGATGCCAACGTGAAACGTGGTAGACGTTAGGACCGGCATGGTTGTAGAACCATCGTCCGATACAAAGCAATCCAAGCTCCGTACAAGAGCGGCATGATTCGAGGGAAGACCGCAACATATCGCCCCGATACGCTCGCAGACTCGCCCGTTAGCGCGGATATGGATGGGCTTACGCCCATGTCTTACCCCGGGATAAAGGGACGCGTCCCATCCCGGGACTACATATATGCCGCCCCTGACGGGGCTTTCGGGGGACGGCCGCGACGCAGCGCGGCCCTACCATGTCTCACAACCAAGTATGTCAAAGAACGCAATGGCAATTTTAGCACCAGTTGTCCATGGTAGGAACCAGAACTTGACTCCTAGTTGTTCACGCTGGTTTTCCGGGACGGGCCAGTTGCCGGGTTTGGAAGAGGGCGGTGCAGTGCAGCATGATAAATAACGGGACCATGTAGGCCGGGATGAGGATTAGCGGTAAATGTGTCATGGGACTGGTGGTGATATTTCCGTTGAACCTGGTGATTGCAGGGAAAAAGCCGGAACAGAGGGTTCCCATGGAGATGGCCACGATGAAGTCAAAGATCCCGAGAATGTTCCAGGTCCTAAACCGCCGGGTGGCGGCAAACGACGGCTGGCGAATCAGTTTGAGCACGATCCATGGCGCGGTGACGCCGACGGCCATATCTCCCAACCCGGCCGGAAGCGCGAATAGTCCGGGCAAAATGCCGCTGGCATACAACGAGAGGAAGCCTAAACCGGCCCATCGCCAGGCCTGAATCGCGGCGACGAGCCTGATATCGGCCCCGAGAATAAAGGCCCGGAATGCGCCCCAGGTAAAATAGGCCGCGAAAAACACGGCGAGAGGGATGGCGACGCCAAAGAAGATGGGCAGCGGCGGGGAATCCGTCCTTGCCACAAATGCCCCTTGAGAGCCGAGGACAATAACAGAGCCAAGCCACAGCGCCAGGGCCGCAAAAACGGCCGGCTTCAATTGGGGACGCCCCGGGTTCAGTCCAGAAGCCGCGTTTTCGGTGAGGCTCATTTCATTTTTCATACTCATACATTCCTTTCATGTTGTCGGTTTAGTAACGATTACAGCCTGCCTTAATTACTTTCAAATTGCAAGCAAATAACTTGTGGATTGCAAGTGATTGTTGTGGCATAGTTTTGGCATGCCCGTTACCTCTCGAAAACAGGCGGAGAAAAAAGGCACCGTTGAGCGGCGTTCGATTTGCCCGGTGGCGTGTTCCCTGGATATCTTTGGCGATCGCTGGACGCTGCTAATTGTGCGCGACCTGCTTTTTGGCCGCGCGCGCTTCAAAGATTTCACAGCTTCGCCGGAAGGCATTCCCACCAATATCCTGGCCGACCGGCTGGAACGCCTGCTGGCGAACGGCGTCATTGAACAAATGCCGGCCGAAGACGGCGCAAAGCGCCAGGCTTATCGCCTCACAGAAAAAGGCAGGTCCCTCGGGCCAATATTGAAAGCGATACGTCATTGGGGGCTGACGTGGGATAAATCAACCCGCGACCTGGTGGCAACCGTGCCGTTTCCGGCAGCAAAAAAGTCTTGAGCCTGCGGTTAAATTGGCAATGCTATACGGCTCAACTGACATGCCGAATATCTGGAACAATCCCATCCTCGCAGAAGACATGCGCCTGCTGGGCGAACACGCCCCGGAAACCAAACGCTTTGACGGCACCACCATCCTCGTGACGGGCGCGGCGGGTTTTTTGGGCTATTATATATGCCATTTCCTCTGCCACCTGGCGGAAAAGGGCGCAGGCCCGAAGAAAATCCTGCTGCTGGACAAATTTATTTTGCGCCGGCCGGAATGGATTGACCGCCTGGCCGCCGCGTACCCGAACGTTTCGGTGCACAGCTTTGACGTAGCCGCGGAAAAGCTGGAAAGCATCCCGGGCGTTAAAGAAGCTGATTACGTGCTGCACATGGCGTCGATCGCCTCGCCGGTGTTTTACCGCAAACAACCGCTGGTGACGCTGGATGCGAATATTTGGGGCCTGCGCAATTTGCTCGAAACGTATCGCGACACCAAATTGAAAGGGCTGCTGTTTTTTTCCAGCAGCGAGATTTACGGTGACCCGGCGCCGGAAGCGATCCCGACGAATGAAAGTTATCGCGGCAACGTGGCCTGCCTGGGGCCGCGCGCGTGCTATGACGAGGCGAAGCGTTTTGGCGAAACGTTGTGCTGGGTGTTTGCGAACACGCTGGGCACACCCATCCGCATCGTGCGTCCGTTCAACAATTACGGGCCCGGCATGGCGCTGACGGACAGCCGCGCGCCGGCGGACTTCGGGCAGTGCGTCATGCAGAACCGCGACATTACGATTTTTTCCAGCGGCGCGCCCACGCGCACGTTTTGTTATGTGGCCGACGCGGTGGCGGGTTATTTCAAGGCGCTGTTGCACGACCGTTTTGACGCTTTCAACATCGGGATTGAGAAGCCGGAAATCTCCGTGCGTGAACTGGCCGAGCATTTCCGCCGGGCGGGTAAAAAGGTATCCAGCTACGAGGGCAAAGTGATTTACCAAACGGCCACGGACAAGGATTATCTCACGCACAACCCGGAACGGCGCTGCCCGGACATCACCAAGGCGCGCACGGAACTGAAGTTTCAACCTACGGTCCAGGTGGGTGAAGGCGTGGAGCGTTACATCAAATTTTTATGGCACGAAAAACAAAATCCCCAGGGCTAAAGTCTCGTGTCGCCGTCATCGGCCTCGGTTTCGTCGGCCTCACGACTGCGCTTGGTTTTGCGCGCAAGGGTTTCATGGTGCGCGGATTTGATGCGGCGGAACGCATCCAGAAAAGCCTGCGTGCCGGTAAATTGCTTTTTCACGAACCGCATTTGCCGGAGGAATTGCAGGCATCGCTGGGCAAGAAATTTTTCATTTGCGACAGCCTCACGGAAGCTGTTGCGGACGCGGATGTCATTTTTTATTGCGTCGGCACACCGCAAAGCGACGAGGGCAAGGCAGACGTTACGTTTCTTCAGCGCGCAATTACGGACACCTTAAAGGCACTGCCACGCGGGCGAAAGCCGGTCCTGGTCATCAAATCCACCGTGCCACCGGGCACGACGGCGCGCGAGATTGTCCCGCTGTTTGCCAAAGCCGGTCGCAAAATCGGCCGTGATATCGGACTGGCGAACAACCCCGAATTTCTGCGCGAAGGCATCGCGTGGGAGGATTTTATCGGGCCGGACCGCGTCGTGATCGGCGCGGCGGACGATTTGAGTTTCAATCCCGTGGCCAAACTTTATCAGCCGTTCAACACGCAGGTTTGCCGCGTCACGCCTTCAACGGCGGAGTTTATCAAGTCGGTTTCGAATGCGCTGCTCTCGACGCTGATCAGTTTTTCGAACGAAGCTTCGATGATTGCCGACCAAATCGGCGATATCAATGTGAAGGCCGCGTTCCAGGCGTTGCACCTGGACCGCCGCTGGAGCGGCGCGCCGGCTAAAATGACGAGTTATCTTTTTCCGGGGTGCGGCTTCGGTGGTTATTGCCTGCCCAAAGACATCGCCGCGTTGAAGTATGCCGCACAGAAAGCGGGCGCCGAGGCGGATGTTTTGAATGCCGTCATGCGCGCGAATGGCAACATCGCCAAACATTTCGTACAAAAAATCATTCGCGCCACGAAACCGCAAACACGCATCGGCGTGCTCGGTTTATCATTCAAGCCCGGCAGTGATGACGTGCGCGAAACGCCCGCCGGGCGCATCATCGAGTTATTGTTGAAAGCAGGCAGGAAAAAAATCGCCGCCTTTGACCCGATGTCGAACGAATCCTACCGGCGCGCTTACAATCATCCGATTGAATATGTGGAGGATTTAAAGAAGCTGGTGGCCGGCTCGGATACGCTGGTGGTTTTGACGGCATGGCCGGAATTTCGCGCGGCGAAGAAACTGTTCGCGGGCAAACCGGTTTTCGACGGCCGTTATTGCCTTTGATTTCCAGCGATGTTGAAGCTCATCACAACCATTCCAGTCCGGAACGGCGAAGCATTCATCGCACAGACCCTGGAATCGGTAGCGCGACAAACGCTGAAGCCGGACCGGGTGATCGTGATTGATAATTGCTCGAAAGACCGCACGGAGGAGATCGTCAAAAATTTCAAGGGAATTTCATGCGAGTTCATTCGCAATCCGAAAGACCTTGGGCTGTTTCAAAATTTCAATCGCTGCCTGGAGTTCGCGGACCAAACGGAATTCCTGCAAATCCTCCATGCCGACGACACGATCGAGCCGGTGTTTTACGAAACGATGACCGGCTTGCTGGCCGACTGCAAAGGTTTTGGCATGGCGTGGTGCATTGACGAACGGGTGGATGAGGAAAACCGGCACCTGAGCATGTCGGGCAAGGTAGACGGAGTGACGGAATTGCTGACGCGCGACCAGTTTTTGCAGCGCAAAGCGGAAATCGGCAACCAGGCGATTTGCGCCACGTTGTTGAGGACGGGCGGCAAGCCGGTGCCCTGCCAGTTTCCCCTGGATTTCCCGATTGTCGGCGACATGGTTTATTGGGCGGCGTTTGGGGCGCATTGTGACGCAATCGTGCATCTTCACAAAGCCATCGCCAAATATCGCTGGCATGGCGGGACGCAAACGGCTTCGTACGACAGCATCCAGATTTTGGTTTTTGATGAATGGCGCGCGATGGAGAAAAACGAAATGTTGCGCGGCGTGGGCTGGCAATTTTTCCGGAAATTAAAATTGAAAGGCCTGATGTCCGTGCGGGCCAACATCAAAGCCCGGCGCGTCCGGCAGAACGGGAATGCAGCTTACGCGAAGGAAATCGCCGAGGCCGGGCGCGGATTAACCGGCTGGCCGCTGTGGCTGGCGGGAAAATCGCTGGTTTTGGCGCGCGATTTTTATCTTTTCAAAATCATGGGCCGCACGCGTCACCCGCGAAATATCTACGGCTAGAGCGGTTTAAAAACGCTCCAGGGCATTTTCAAACGCGCTCGTGCTATTTTCTTTTTTTCCGTCCGGCGAATGGCTAAGGTTATAGTATGTCAGGAGAATCCTCTGCAACGTGTTTGGTGACCGGCGGCGCAGGCTTTATCGGCTCGCATTTGATTGATGCGTTGCTGGCGGACAAAACCGTCGGGGAAGTCAGAGTTTTGGACAATTTTTCCTCGGGCCGCCGCGAGCATCTGGTGCATCACGAAAAAGACAGCCGGCTCAAGGTCCAGGCCGTCGAACTTTTGGATTTAGAGAAAATTTTACCGCATTTCAAAGGCGTCAATGCCGTCTTCCATTTGGCCGCCAACCCTGATGCGCGCTGGGGCATTGATAATACGCGACTGGATTTGGAACAGGAAACGATTGTCACGTACAACGTCCTCGAATCCATGCGGCGAAACAGCGTGCCGCAAATTATTTTTTCCAGTTCCGGCACGGTGTACGGCGACGTGGGCACGACGGTGACGCACGAGGGGCTGGGCCCCTGCCTGCCGGTGAGCCTTTACGGCGCGGGCAAAGTGGCTTCCGAAGGATTGATTTCCGGTTTTTGCGGCACGTTCGGAACACGCGCGATCATTTTTCGCTTTGGAAATATCATCGGCGAACGCACCACGCACGGGGCGGTTTTTGATTTCATCCGGCAACTCGCGAAAAGTTCCAACGAGTTGAAGGTGCTGGGGAATGGGTTCCAGGCCAAACCCTACGTGTACGTCCGGGATTTGGTGGCCGGCCTGATGTTTGGCAAAAAGAAATGCAGTGAATTAGCGTCTTCCAAATTTGATGTCTTCAACCTCGCGCCCGGCGGCGCCACCAATGTGCGGTTTATCGCGGAGGAATTGGTTTCGCAACTGGGTTTGGGCGGCAAAACAAAAATCGTTTACGGCGAATCCGCGCAAGGCTGGCCGGGGGACGTGCCGCAATCGCGGATGGATTCGGCGAAACTGGCGAAGGCCGGATTTTCCCTGCCGCGCAGTTCGGACGAAGCCGTCCGGCACGCGATCAACCAGATTCTTCAATGGCTGGCGGAGCGCACTTCGGGCGACGGACTGCGATTGCCGGCGGACGCCCGTCTTTCCCTTTCACGCTGAGCCGACTGGACATCGGCCGCGGCCGCGGGCGGTTTGTGCGTGTAAAAGAATAAAAAGGCGCACAGGCCAATGCCGGCGAACATCGTGAGCACGGTGACGTAAAGAGGCCCGTGCGGCTGGCTGAATAAAAATTCAACCGTGTGAGAGCCGGGCGTCAAATAAACGCCGCGCATAATATAGTTGCAGCGCAATAACGGCGCCGGCTGGCCATCCACCAGGACATGCCAGTTGGGATCGTAACGGTCGTTCAAAAGCAAAATAGACGGCGCAGCGGCCTGGGCATCCAAAACGATATGCTTGGGCGAGTAGCTCTTGAAATCCACTGTGCCGGAATTCAGCCCGGCGGCGGCAGCGGGACTGCCATTGAGCAAAGGCGCGTCGAGCAGCACGGTTTGGTCAGGATTGAAATACGGGGAGGTCAGCTTCCGGAGCGTGAGAAAGCCATTGGTGCCGGTGCTGTTAATAATAAATTGCTCGGTCGGCGCCAGGCCATTGGTCGTGAAGCTACTCAACTCGGCGAGGCTGTTCGTTTCCCAATGCGTGTAAAGTTTGGCGCGCGGCAACGCCCCGGCGAATTCGATGAGCGCAAAATCGCCGTTCGTGTTTTTTACGGCGGTCAATTGTTCCAATTGCGTCGGATTATCAATGCCGGGCTTGGGCACGACGCTAAAGCGTTCGACGTAATGAAAACGGCGCTGCTGGGGATCGAGCTGTTCGTTCATCGGATCGAGGTAATTGGCGGGAGCAAAAAAGTAGCGGGTATTGGTCAGCTCCCAGCGGCGCAGCCAGATGTACGGAGGCGCGGGGATGGGAGGCGCAGGCAGGGCCATGTCATAAGTCGCGATATCGCTGGCCACGCGTGATGATTGGATGATGTCAGAGCATTGGATATTGTAATAAGGGAAATGATGCTGCATCCATTCGATGCGATAGAGCTCTTCAAACAGCCCGTCCGATTGCATGTCCGTAATGCGATGCTCGTAGGGTTTGTCGCGCAGAATATCAACGATATCGTTGCTCGCGTATTTTTGGAGGTAATCCCAATGGATAATCCACGGCAAATCGGCGCGTCCCAAATCAAAGACGATGAAAGCGCCGAGCAGCAAGCCGCCGAGCCAGGCGCGCCGGCCGGAAAAGGCGCCGGTGACGACCAAAATGAGCAGTGCAATGGCGGCCGCAAAAAGCAGCAGAAACCATTTGGCCTGCCCGACGCTGAAGACGAAAATCTGTTTCGCCATCGGGTTATTGGGGTCGTTCGGGAACCCGACTTTTTGCAGGTATTGAATCATGCCTGCACTCGAGGAGCTGTAAGCCGCATAGGCGACGACACTCAGGACAAAAGCGCCGACGCAGAACAAAGCCCAATTGCGCTCGAACTGGAAGTTGGCCCACCAATTGTTGAACCAGCTTTTGAATCGATCGGCCAGCGGGACGGGTTTGCCCGTAGGTTTGTCGGCCTTACCAGTAACGACTTGCAAATAGCGGCGGCCCAGGCCGTCAATGCCGTAGGCGAAAATGATGACCATGGCCAGGTAGAAGATGGCGAGGAATTTGGCCGGATTTCTAATGGTCTTGAAATACGGCAGCATGTAAAGGAACTGATAGAACGGCGCGAAGCGTCCCCACGAGAGCAGGAGCGCAATGACCAGCGCCGCCAGCCAAAACCAGATGTATCGGCGCTGGATCTGGGGAAAAATGGAGTTTTCCCGCCGGAACGATTGGGCCACAGCAAATAAAACCACCAGGACCACCAAAATGCCGGCGTAGTAGCCGCCGTAACCGAAACGCATCATCCCATCGGGAGTTTTGCCCTGCACGCCGCTGTCAAAGAACCGGTCTATCTCCGGGGTGCGCCCGATGCCGCCCCAATATTCACCGCCATCGTAGGAGTCGTGCAGGAAACTCATCATGTCTTTGGGCGTGTCCAACCGGTAACCAAAGACGCCCGGCACGAAAACCCCGAGTGTTTCCGTCTTGGGCAAGCTCCATTGGGTCGCCCAGTCCCAGTGTACCTGGGGAGATTCGAGGTCGCTGTTCTGGCCCATGCCGGCGGAATTGGAAGCGAAGGCGCCCAGCAATGAGGTAATCGTTTGGGCGGCGATCAGTCCGGCAAAGATGGCAATCACGGCCACGCGCCCAATACCGCGTGCAATTTTTTCCATTGCCGGCGCGGTACGTTCAACCAGGGATTTGAAAAAGACAAAACCGGCCACGAAAAGACTGAAGATGGCGCCGTTATCCGCGCCTTCCATGACACTCAACCCTACGGCCATGCCGGCCAATGCCAAGCGCGACCAGCGGATGGGCCGGGGCGTTTCCTCGGTATTGGCCATGACGAGTGCCAGGGCGAAGAAAACCGCGGCCATGGCGATTTGCTGGGGAGCGGTGCCCCAGCAGGCATTACCCACATAATTTCCATTGAGCGCGGTAGCCAGGGCACCCAACGTGGCCGCCAGTGGCGAGAGTTTTAATTGCCTGAAGAATATCCACGCGCCCAGACCCAGGATGAACAACGCAATGGGCACGTAGAATTTGGAGTATCCCACGGGTCCTAAGAGCCAGGTTTCAATGGAAGTAAACGTAGGCGATGAGGCACCCACGGGAATCCCAATGTCATTCAAATCATCCCACGAACCCGTCAGGGTGTCGGGAAAACGTTGCCAGGCAGTATTCTGTTCTCCCAGAGGACCGTCGTTGGAAAACGCGACATAGCCGGGTTGGAAACTTTTCGCCCAAAGCGTGCATAGAATTACCACCAGCAACAGGGGAAAGGCCAGCGCAAGAGGTTGTTTTTCCGGCGGGGTCGTCGTTTTAGCGGCTTTGGTATTTCGATTCTGCTGGTTCATTTGTTTGGACTTACCTAAGAGTGTCCGGAGGGTGAATATGTTCAAAAAACCCGCATTTAAAAAGCCTAAAATGGCCTGCCCGTCCCAAATTTGGGCAGAATAGTCTCGCCAACCAGCGCTGCAAAATCTTAAGCTTTTTGGATGCGGTCACGTATTTTGGTCACCGGCGCGGCTGGATTTATCGGCTCGCACGTGTGCCGGCATTTGCTTAAAGCAAACTACCAGGTGGTGGGATTGGATGATTTGAGCGGCGGTTTCCGCGACTATGTGCCAGAGGGCGTGAATTTTATCGAAGGTTCGGTAACGGATGGGACACTCGTAAAAAGGGTCTTTGCTGAACACACTTTCGACTATGTTTTTCATCTCGCCGCCTATGCCGCGGAAGGATTGAGCCATTTCATCAAGCATTTCAATTACACCAACAATCTCCTCGGCAGCGTTAATCTCATCAATGCTTCGGTAAATCATGGCGTGAAGTGCTTTGTTTTCACTTCGTCCATCGCGGTGTATGGAAAAAACCAATTGCCGATGACCGAAGAAGCCGTGCCGCAACCCGAAGATCCTTATGGGATCGCCAAATATGCCGTGGAACTGGACCTGAAAGAAACGCACGAAATGTTTGGGATGAACTACGTCGTGTTCCGGCCGCACAACGTCTATGGCGAATTTCAAAACATTGGCGATCGCTATCGCAATGTGATTGGCATCTTCATGAACCAAATCATGCAGGGCCAGCCGATGACGATTTTTGGCGATGGCCGGCAAACGCGGGCGTTTAGTTATATTGATGATGTGGCGCCGGTCATTGCGGCGAGCATTGAGCGCAGTGCCAGCTATAACCAGGTCTTCAACGTGGGCGCGGACAAGCCATATACCGTGAATGAACTGGCCAACGTCGTGGCCAAAGCCATGGGCGCATCCGCCCAGGTGAAGCACCTCGAAGCGCGGAATGAAGTGGTTCATGCCTATTCCGCGCATGACAAAGTGCAGAAGCATTTCGGCGACCTGATAAAAAACGTTTCACTGGAGGATGGCGTGGCCCGGATGGCGGCCTGGGCCAAAAAAGCCGGAGCGCGCCAGGGCAAACCCTTTGAAGGCATTGAAATCCCGAAAAATCTTCCGCCGTCTTGGGCGGCGCTCAGCAAGAAGAATTAACCGTCTATTATGCGAAACCCCATTGACCTCGCATTAACGCTGCTGAAAGCGGGTGAAGATCCGAACCAGATCCTCGTCAAGCTGGCATTGCGCTCGGCGTTGCTGGGCTGCGAAAGCGTTTTAGACATTGGCTGCGGCGCGTCTATGACCATGCGGCATTTGGGCGTGCCCCATCCCGTGGGCGCTGAGGGTTATCCACCGTCTGTGGAAAAGGCGAGGGCCAACAATACCCACGATGAACTCGTATTGTGCAAAGTGGATGAGTTATCCAGCCGTTTTCAGCCCAGCCAGTTTGATGCCTGTGTCGCGCTGGATGTCATTGAGCATCTCAAGAAGCCGGACGGGCTGAAGTTGATGGAAGACATGGAGCGCATCGCGAAAAAGCGCGTGGTTTTTTTCACGCCCAGCGGATTTTTGCCCCAGGGCCACACGGATAGCGATGATTTGCAGGTGCATCTTTCCGGCTGGGACCCGGCGGAAATGGAAGGGCACGGTTACGAAGTCACTGGCCTGCTGGGGCCCAAGAAATGGCGCGGCGAATATCACGTGCTCAAGAAAAAGCCCGCCGCCTTTTGGGGATTAATGTCGCTGGTCGCCCAATGCACGTGGAGCAAGCATCA
>DATJXK010000156.1:0-16879 GCA_035500235.1 Pseudomonadales bacterium
GCCTTGTCCTACCTGAGGATGCTCGCGAAAAAGAGACTGATTATGTAATGCTCTCCGACATTTTCCCAACGGGCTGGCATGCGACCCGCCTATCCGGGCTAAAACCCGGCGAATCCGTGGTGATTTATGGATGTGGCCCCGTTGGTCTTATGGCCGCGCATTCAGCCATGATTCAAGGCGCAAGCCAGGTTTTCGTCATTGACCGTCACAAAGACCGTTTAAAACTGGCAAAGGACATTGGCGCAATTGCGCTTGACGACACAAAGGGGTCAGTGGTCGAAGAAGTCATGGAATTGACCCATGGCCAAGGTGCTGACCGTGGCTGTGAATGTGTTGGCTACCAGTGCCATGATCCGGCTGGGCATGAAGTTCCCAATATGACCATGAATGACCTTGTCGCGTGTGTTCGGCCTACTGGCGGGATTGGAATTGTGGGAGTATTTGTGCCAGAAGATCCGAAGGCTGCTGACAAATTAGCTAAAAAAGGCCAGATCGCTTTTAATCTCGGCACATTTTTTGAAAAGGGACTGCATATGGGGTCCGGCCAGGCGAATGTCAAATCTTACAACCGCTATTTGTCCAATTTGATTCACATGGATAAAGCCAAACCGTCCTGGATTGTTTCGCATAAACTTACCTTGGACAAAGCACCTGAAGCCTACGAGAAATTCGATTGTCGCAGAAGCGGTTGGACCAAGGTGATTTTAAAACCATGATCCAGATTTAAGTTTTCTACCGGTGGATTTGACGTACAACGTTTCCCACGCTGAACTTCCCATGCAGGGGTCGAGAGAATTTCCCCGATGTTTGAGGTGAGCGGCGAACTCGGACTGAATGGAGACGAAGTTGTTCATTGAGTGAATTTACCAGCCGCCGCCTAAGGATTTGTAGAGTGCGACCATATCGGTCGAAATGCTTTCATCCGATTGCGTGAGATTATCCTCTGCGGAGAAAACGGCGCGTTCGGCGTCCAGCACGTTCAGAAAATTGGAAAGGCCATGTTCATATTGCTGGCGCGACAAGGCCAGTGATTGACGGCTCTGGTTAAGCGCCTCAATCAAATCCGCGCGGCGCGCCTGGTCGGTGGCCGTCATAACGAGCGCATCTTCCACCTCCTGCAGGGCGGTCAGAATTGTGCTGCGATATTGTAAAACGGCTTCTTCTTTGCCCGCCTTTTGCAGTTTGATGTTGTTGGCAATTCGGCCTGCGTCGAATATCCGCCACGTTATTGTGGGACTTATGAGAAAATAGCGGCTGTTTAAGCTAAACAAACTGCCTGGCTGGGAGGAATCAATGCCCGCGCTTCCGCCGGTAAGCGCAAACTTAGGAAACAAATCCGCTTCAGCCACTCCAATGTTTGCTGTTGCCGCAGCAATTTGGCGTTCGGCTTCCCGAATGTCAGGACGTCGTTCGAGCAATTGCGAAGGCAAACCGACTGGAATCTCCGGCGGTGTCACAGGCAGTGGCTTGACCATTTCTAATTCCGAGGCCAACGCCGTTGGCTCGCGTGCGAGTAAAATGGAAAGTGCATGAATGAGACGGCGCGATGTCGCCTCCAGTGGCGGGACAGTCGCGCTGGTGGTGGCGACTTCCGCCGCGGCCTGAGTGACTTCCAGGTCGGAAGCCAGGCCGTTCGTACGCATGGACTTGGTCACTTGCAGGATGATTTTCTGGTCGGATAAATTTTTTCGGGCGATGTCGAGGCGTTCCTGCGTTCCGCGCAGTTCCATGTAATCCCTCGCCACTTCAGCGGAAAGCGTGATGGCCATATTTCGGCGTGATTCAACCGCCGCCTGCATCTGCTCATTGGCAGCTTCGACGCGGCGGCGGATGCCACCGAAGACATCGATTTCCCATGTGGCATCGAAACCCATCTGATACAAATCCGACCAAACACCGGGCAACCCACCTTTGCCAAGGACGGACAGCTCGTTTTCAAAAGCGTCGTCATTTGCATCCATGCCCGGCGGATCGGGCGGGTCACCACCACCGATGGGCAGGTTTACGTTTTTGCTTCCATAAGCGCGAAGATAACCGGCGTTCGCATCGACAGTAGGCAACAAATTTCCAGCCATGATATTGCGTTGATAACGCGCTTCGCGCACGCGCAGGGTGGCAATTTGAAGATCATAGTTTTCGCGCCCGGCCTCATTGATCAATTTTTCCAGTTCAGGATCATGGAAGGTTTTCCACCAATCAGCTGGGGGTGGGTTGGTGTTCGCATTGCCGCTGAGTTCGGCAAAATTCTTTTCCAAAGAGACTTTTGGCTTTTGATAAACAGGACCGACGGTGCACCCGGCCGCGACAGCGGCAGCAATCAATATGAAAATCAGTGTGCGCATAATCAATGGGCGGAGGCTTTGCTTAGGTCCATCGTTTTTAGAAAAGCCGTCATTCCCGCGGCGATGAGGCTGCCGACCATTAAAACAACGAAGACATCGAGGTATGACAGCATTGCGGCCTGCCGCTGCATGGCCGTGGAAATGGTGGCGAGCGCGCGGTGGCTGGCATCGACGGTATCCACGCCACGCCCGGCCAATTGGGAACTCAGGCTGTGCAATTGATTCTGGAAGGGGGTGGCCGTGGAGGTGAGATGGCTTACCAAATAGGTTTGATGCACCTGGCTGCGTCGCGCAAGGAGGGTCGTGCCCACAGAAATACCCACACTGCCGCCGAGATTGCGCATTAGGTTAATGAGGGCCGAGGCCTTATTGGATTTGCCTTTGGGCAAATTGGAATATGCCAGGGTTTGGATCGGCACGAACAGGAAGGCGAATCCCAGTCCCTGATACATTCGAGCCAGTGCCAGTTTTTTAAAAGAAGCGCCGGGTTCCAAATTGCACAAATGGTCAAGCGCGAGCGCACTCAAAATGAAGCCGGAAAAGATTAGATATTTCGGCTGGGTTTTGCGCACCAAGATTCCAGCCACAGGCATCAATGCCATCATGAGCAATCCTCCAGGCATTAAGAGCAAGCCGGCGCTGGTAGCGTCGTACGGTAAAATCTGTTGGACGAACTGCGGGAGTAATTGCGTGGTAGACATCAAAATAAACAACGTGGAAAACATCATGACATTGATGAAGAGAAAGCTTCGATCGCGAAAGAGTGACAGATCTACGATCGGGTTTTCCGTGCAGAACAGTTCCCAGATGATGGCGCCGATGATGCCGACTACACTCAGAACAACAAATATCGTAATGAACGTGCTGCCGAACCAATCGTCTTCCTGACCTTTATCGAGCACCACTTGCAGGCAACCCAGGCCCAGCGCAACGAGCGCAAACCCGACATAGTCTACTTTGATACCGCCTTTGGTCGCTTCTTCATGTTCCTTTTTTGCGGAAGTAGAATCCTGAACAAGCATTGAGGTCAGAATCAACGAAGCAATACCGACGGGGAGATTTATGAAAAAAATCCAGCGCCAGGAATAGGTATCGGTAATCCAACCGCCAAGCGATGGACCCAGGGCTGGGGCGACGACCACGGCGACGCCATAAAAAGCAAACGCCAGCCCGCGTTTTTCCGCCGGGAAGGTGTCGGTGAGAATCGCTTGTTCGGAAGGAGCCAAACCTCCACCACCAATCCCCTGGAGGACACGGGCAGTCAAAAGAATTCCAAGCGACGGCGCAATGCCGCATAAGAATGAGCTGACCGTAAAAAGGGCCACACAGGTCATATAAAAACGTTTTCGCCCCATCACGGAAGCCAGCCAACCGCTGACGGGCACCACAATAGCATTGCTGACGAGATAGCTGGTCAGGATCCAAGTAGATTCGCTTTGGTCCGCAGCCATGCTTCCGGCAATATGGCGCAAGGCGACATTGGCGATGGATGTGTCCATGACCTCCATGAAGGTCGCCATCGAAACGACAATGGCAATCAGCCAAGGGTTTGCGGTTTGGCCTTTATTTTGATTTCCGTCCGCCATAGGCCAAATCTTTACCTCACCTTCACGGTAGGTTCCACGGACAGGCCGGGAGATAGGAGCGTGGCGTCGTTGGTGTTTGCTTCATGGTCGAAGACGATCTTGACGGGGACGCGTTGGACCACTTTGACGAAATTGCCGGTGGCATTTTCCGCCGGCAAAACACTAAAACGGGCGCCGGAACCGGCCTGAATGGAATCCACATGACCATGCCATTTGATGCCAGGGAAAGCGTCCACCTCAATCGTGACGGCCTGGCCGGGAGACATGTGGGTAAGTTGAGTTTCCTTGAAATTTGCCGTAACCCAGACATTTGGGTCCACGAGCATGAAGAGCGCCTGTCCGGGGGCGACGTAATTGCCTAAGTCAACGCTGCGCTCAGTGACACGGCCGTTAATGGGAGAATAGATTTTGCAATAGGATAAATTTACCTCCGCGCTTTTTTCATTCGCTCTGTCGGTCTCGACTTCCCCTTCTGCGGCTTTTACTGAAGCTTCGGCGCTCGTGACATTGGCATCGGCAGAAATTTTCTGCGCTTTGGCCTGATCCAGTTCCGCTTTAGCATTTTTTTGCGTGGTGTCGGCATTGTCCAACTGCTGGCGCGAACGGGCGCGTTCATCTACATCCTGGTAACGTTTCAAATCTTTGTCCGCGTTTTCAAAACGGACCTGCGCAGCATCCATTTGAGCATCCGCCTGGATCACCTGGGCTTTGGCAGTTCCTATTTGGGCTTGGGCCTGGGCCAGCTTGCCTTCTGAGGAAATTACCTGAGCTTTGGCCTGGTCGATCGCCACTTGGTAGGTGGTGGGATCGATCTCGATCAAAAGGTCGCCAGCATGGACGAATTGATTATCCACGATGTGCATGGCCACAACCGGCGCGGACACGCGAGCACTGATTTGTGTCACGTGGCCATCTATATAGGCGTCATCGGTCGAAACATATTGTCGTGCGATGAGCCAGAAAATGAGGCCGCCAACGATGAGAATGACGGCAATGATAATAACCGCCGGAAGGAAACCACGCCGTTTGTAAAGGGGAGGCTTTTTAGGCTTCTCCTCTTTTTCCGGCTTTTTCTCCTTTTCCGACTCTTTCTCTTTATCAGGCCGCTTGTCCGCTTGTTTTTCCTTGTCTTCGCCGGACTTATTTTCATCAGCCTTTTGGGAAGTGGATTGTTCCTCTTCGGCCATGCGCTCATTTCGCCGCGCAAGAAAAGTGCCAAGTCACCATGATTGGCATGCCCTTCGCTAAATTCGAGCATGGCTTTGGAGGTCAGTTGGCAAGATATCGCGCTACGCCTGCTTTTAACGGTTATAGGCGGGGTATTGATCGGAATGAATCGTGAAGAGCACGGACAGGGTGCGGGCTTGCGCACAACCCTCTTGGTTTGCCTGGCGGCATCGCTTTCCATGATTCAAGCCAATCTTTTGCTGGGTGTGGCAGGTAAACCGCAAAATTCTTTTGTCGTCCTTGATTTAATGCGATTGCCCTTGGGGATTCTTTCCGGCATGGGGTTCATTGGAGCCGGAGCAATTTTGCGGAAAGACAGCCTCGTCCGGGGCGTCACTACGGCGGCCACGCTTTGGTTTGTCACGGTAATGGGCCTTTGTTTTGGGGGAGGCCAAATCGGGTTGGGCCTGAGTGCGTTGTTATTGGGAATGATTATTCTGGGCGGTTTGAAACGGATAGAAAAACACTGTAAACAACACCATCAGGCTACTTTAACGATCATTACTGGAAAAAATGCGCCTTCCGAGATCGAACTCATCAAAACTATTACCGATGCCGGTTATAAGGTGATTTCTTCTTCCGCCGTATTAGGAAAAGGAGCACAGCTCCTGGAGATGAATTGCGAAGTCAGCTGGCACGCCCGTATTCCTGATACGCAGCCTTTTATTTTTTTGAAGGAATTGGTAACCCATTTTAGTCTGGCGGAAGTTGATTGGAAAGTCGCGAGATAAAAATGCCGAACGATTTCAAGCCTTTGTGGTCTTGCAGAATGCAGTTTCCTTATCGGCATTCGTGCAAAATATGTGGTCGGCCAATTTGAAAAACATTTTCAGGAAATGGCGCAAAACTTTCACGGCAGGGATTGGCGTAATTTTGTTTCCGGAAGGCGAATAAATCATATTAACACTGATTGGCGAGTTGAACGTTAGGCCAAAGCAATGGTGCTCTTGGTGGTTGACTTCAAAAGGCGAGGTGGTATATAGGATGACTATGGCAGGGAGGTATGAGCCAGCAAAGGAAGGACCCAACGAGCCACCATCGCTCGGTAAATTTGTTCGGTTAAAGTTGACAGATGAAATTGTTGAGGTGGTAACCTCTGATTCCGACAGCATTACAGTTAACTTCAAAGGCCAACATATTATCCTTCGACATACGGAAGTATACCGATTATCGCCTGAAGAACAGTCTATTCACGAACAACGTCTCAATCAACAAAGGCTTCAAAGCTGATTCCGGGTGGCCGTCATGGTTTGAATGACCTGCCCATGGAAACATACCGGCCAATTGAAAATTATGGGATCATCGGGGACTTAGCCACGGCAGCGCTCGTGGGCATGGATAGCTCAATCGATTTCATGTGTTTTCCCGACTTTGATTCGCCGACTATTTTTGCCGCTCTCCTCGACCATAAACGAGGAGGATATTTTAAAATTGCACCGGCCACCGGCAAATTTACTTCACATCAGCGCTACCTTCCCGATACGAATATTTTGCTGACACGATTCCTTGGCGATGCCGGCATTGCCGAGATTTCGGATTTCATGCCCATCCAGCACTTGGGCCATTCACAGAGTATTGTGCGGCGCATAAAAATCGTGCGCGGTGAGATGATTATTCGAATGATCTGCGCCCCTCAATTCGACTATGGCCGTTGCGGGCACATTTTGGAGAAACGCAAACATGAAACAATTTTTGTTCCTGATAGCAGCCGATTTCCGTCTTTGCGGTTACGATGTAATGTGCCTGTGCGAATTAAAAACGGGCAGGCTGTTGCCGAATTGAAAATGCGGACCAACCAAAAAGCTTTTTTTATCCTGGAAGAAGCTGGCAGCGATTCCCGTTCAAAGGGTAAAAATTTTGTATCCGAAGCGTTCAAAGAAACAATGAATTACTGGCTGGCATGGATGGCCAAGTCGAGTTATCGAGGGCGCTGGCGGGAAATGGTAAACCGATCAGCATTGACCCTTAAGCTTTTGACTTCCCAGCAGCACGGTTCTATTGTCGCCGCCCCAACGTTCGGGCTTCCCGAAATGATTGGCGGTCGAGGCAATTGGGATTATCGCTACACGTGGATTCGTGACGCCTCCTTTACCATGTTCGCATTGATGCGGATTGGTTTTAAGGAGGAGGCGCAAGCGTTTATGCGATGGATTGAGCAACGATGCCAGGAATTGAAACCCGGACGTCCTCTCCAGGTTATGTATCGTCTGGATGGAAAACACGAGTTGCCCGAAAAGATTTTAGATCATTTTGAAGGTTACCGGAAATCGCGGCCCGTTCGCATAGGCAATGCCGCGAGCAAACAACTTCAGCTTGATATCTATGGCGAACTTTTGGATTCCGTGTTCATTTACAATCGCCATGTGGAACCCATTTCTTATGATTTTTGGGCGAACATCGTTACCATCGTTGATTGGATTTGTCAGAATTGGAACCAGGCGGACAATGGCATTTGGGAGCGGCGTAATAGTTGTAAACCGTATCTTTACTCGCGGGTAATGTGCTGGCTGGCGGTGGAACGCGCCTTAAAAATGGCGCGGGAAAATTCTTATCCGGCTCCCGCTATCCGCTGGCTCCGGGCTCGGAATGTCATTTTCAAAAACATACATCGGGGGTTTTGGAACGAATCATTGAAGGCGTTCGTCAGATATCCTGGCGGAAGCAAATTTGACGCTTCTGCGTTTCTCCTGCCACCGGTTCAATTTATCAGTTCGTACGATCCGCGCTGGCAATCAACCATGAAAGCAATGGAGCGGAATCTGGTGGCTGATTCCTTGGTTTATCGATTTCATCCGCACAAGAACAACGACAGGCGGGAGAGTACTTTTACCGTTTGCTCCTTTTGGTATATCCAGGCTTTGACCAGAAGCGGGGATTTGCGGCGGGCGCGCATTCTGTTTGAAAAGCTTCTGGGCTACTCAAATCACCTTGGCCTTTACGCCGAAGAAATTGGACCCTGCGGCGAACATTTAGGAAATTTTCCGTTGGCTCTTTCTCATATCGGACTCATCAGTGCCGCGTGGTATCTTGACCAGAAATTATCTGAAGAAGCCGGCGTCGACGTGGGACTCAAATCAGAGCCGAATCTTTAGTATTTGGGCAATGTGCAGATTGCAATTCGGGCTTTATAAGATAGTGCGCCTTGCAGTTTTTTCGGAGCGAAAGACGTTGTTTTCCTGTGGCAAGCAAATAGCTAAATCTATGGCATGGAGACGTGTTCTGACTTCCTGCTGGAGCGCCTTTATGAATGGAGCATCCGTCGCATCTTTGGTTATCCCGGTGATGGTATTAATGGAATTATGGGAGCAATGGGGCGCGCGGAGAAAAATTCGCATCAAATCGAATTTATCCAGGCCCGTCATGAAGAAATGGCGGCATTTATGGCATGTAGCCACGCCAAGTTTACCGGGGAAGTGGGGGTATGCCTGGCAACTTCCGGGCCCGGAGCCATACATCTATTGAACGGTCTTTACGATGCTAAAATGGACCATGTGCCGGTGGTGGCTATCGTAGGCCAGCAATCGCGACAGGGCATGGGAGGTCACTACCAACAGGAAGTGGATTTGACGACCCTGTTCAAAGATGTCGCAGGAGAATTCGTACAAATGGCGGTTCATCCGGCACAAATTCGTCACCTGGTTGATCGCGCCGTGCGAATCGCCAAGGCCGAGCGAACGGTGACATGCATTATCATTCCCAACGATCTGCAGGAAGCGAAAGCAATCAAGGTTCCCGAACACGCTCATGGGACGGTCCATTCAGGCATTGGCCATGCGAAGATGCGCATGATCCCGGAAGAACAAGAACTACAACGCGCCGCCAAGATTTTAAATGAAGGCAAGCGTGTCGCTATATTGATCGGCGCGGGCGCGCTTCATGCCGGCAACGAAGTTGTGGAAGCGGCAAATCTACTCGGCGCGGGGATTGCCAAAGCCTTATTAGGAAAAGCGGCGCTGCCCGACACTCTGCCATTCGTAACCGGTTCGATCGGCTTGCTGGGAACCAAGCCGAGTTGGGACATGATGATGGAATGCGACACTCTCTTCATGATTGGCACCAGTTTTCCCTATTCAGAATTCTTGCCCAAAGAAGGAGACGCAAAGTGTGTTCAAATTGACATTGACCAAAGAATGTTGAGTTTGCGTTATCCTGCAGATGTGTGTCTTGCGGGTGATAGCGTACAAACGTTGCGTGTGCTCATTCCTCTATTAAAGAAAAAAAAGGATTCTTCTTGGCGCAAAAAAATTGAAAGCAATGTCAAAGATTGGTGGAAGGTCCTCGAAGCCCGGGCAATGAATGATGCCAATCCGCTTAATCCTCAGCGTGTCTTTTGGGAGCTTTCACCACGATTGCCCGATAAATGTATTCTCTGCTCTGACTCTGGCTCGGCGGCAAATTGGTTTGCCCGTGACCTTAAAATGCGGCCCGGCATGATGGCGTCGCTCTCAGGAACATTAGCGACCATGGGACCGGGCGTACCGTATGCGATTGGAGCGAAATTCGCGTTCCCGGATCGCGTCGTTTTCGCGCTGGTAGGTGATGGGGCGATGCAAATGAATGGAACAGGTGAGTTGGTGACCATTGCGAAATATTGGAAGCAATGGAAAGACCCGCGTCTGATCGTGCTCGTTTTGAACAATCGCGACTTAAATCAGGTAACGTGGGAGCAGCGTGTCTTAAGTGGTGACCCAAAATTCGAGACCTCGCAAACTCTGCCCGATTTTCCCTATGCTACCTATGCAGAAATGGTTGGGCTTAAAGGGATACGCCTGGATAAGCCCCAGGCGGTAGCCAAAGCATGGGAGGAAGCTCTCAGAGCGGATCGTCCGGTGGTGATCGACGCGCACACAGACCCGGAAGTGCCGCCTTTGCCTCCGCATATAACTATTAAGCAGGCGAGGCATTTTATTAGCGCGATGCTTCGCGGCGATCCCGAACGCGGCCATGCCATCCGGCAGGCTTTTAAAGACGGGATAGAAAGCTTTTTACCCCATTCCAAATCTTAACCTCTGAATTTATGAAAAATAGCGAACAAAATCTGACTGGGAAAAAAATTGCCATTCTCGCAACCGACGGCTTCGAGCAAGATGAATTATTTTCACCTCTGGAGGTGTTGAAAGCTGCCCATGCGGAAGTGAAAATCGTTTCCCCCTCTAAGGAAAAGGAAATTAAAGCATGGAAATTCACGGATTGGGGCAAAACAATAAAAGTGGATTTGGCTCTGGAGAATGCCCGGCCCGATGATTTTGATGCGCTGGTGCTTCCTGGTGGGGTCATCAATCCTGACCATCTCCGCCGTGAACCTGCTGCCGTGGAGCTCGTGAAAGCATTTTTTCAAAATGGCAAGCCAGTGGCGGCGATTTGCCATGGCCCACAAATGCTGATTGAAGCAGATGTCGTGCGCGGGCGAAAATTAACTTCTTTTGCCAGCATCAAAACTGATTTGAAAAACGCCGGCGCGCAATGGGTGGACCAGGAAGTGGTCGTCGACAATGGCTTGGTAACCAGCCGCTCGCCGGATGATCTGCCGGCCTTCAATGCGAAGATGATTGAAGAAATTGCCGAAGGGGTGCATCAGCGCCAATCCAGCGCGCTGGCCGCCTAATTACCAATTTGAATGAGATTATCGAGCGGTGTGAAGTAAGTGCCTTCAAGGTGCCGACGGATTTGCCCGAGTCCGATGGCACACTTGAGTGGGATTCAACCACGCTCGTGCTTGTCCAGTTGCGGGCCGGAAGAGCTTCTGGATTAGGTTATTCCTATGCGCATGAGTGCTGCGTCCCGCTCATCCGTGAAAAGTTATTTCCGCTCGTTCAAGACGGGAACACCATAGCCAACCGGGAAATATGGGAAAAAATGAAAAGGGAGGTTCGTAATTTGGGAAGACAGGGAATTGCCTCAACGGCAATTGCCGCAGTGGATGTAGCGCTCTGGGATCTGAAGGCTCGCCTGCTCGATATCCCGCTCGTGAAATTGATCGGCGCAGTTCGTGAAAAAATTGCTGCTTATGGCAGTGGCGGTTTTACGTCATACACGAACAAACAATTGCATTCACAATTTGCTAAATGGGCGAGAGAGGGTATTTCGATGTTTAAAATGAAAGTCGGGCGCGAGCCGCAGGCTGATGAAAGCCGGGTACGCTCCGCGCGAAAGGTGATTGGAGGGATGCCAGAATTATTCGTGGACGCTAATGGTGCTTATTCTCAAAAACAAGCAGTGGCGATGGCAGAGAAATTTGCCGGTCAAAACGTCAGTTGGTTTGAAGAGCCGGTAAGTTCGGACAATTTGTCAGGTTTGCATTATATCGGCAAGCATTTGCCCGCGGGAATGCAACTTTCGGCGGGTGAATATAATTACGATGTTCGGCAAGCGTGGCAAATGTTGGAAGCGCAGGCCGTCGATGTTTTGCAAGCGGACGCAACTCGCTGCGGCATTACTGGTTTTCTGCAAATGGCCGAACTATGCGATGCTTTTGACAAGCCACTTTCATCACATACGGCCCCGGCAATTCACGCACATTTATGCTGCGCAGCGCAACGCGCGATTCATGCCGAATATTTTCACGATCACGTTCGCATCGAGCAGACGTTTTTTGAAGGCGCAACTACCAGGCATAAAAAAGGTTTTCTGCAGCCCGATTTATCTCAACCCGGTCTCGGCTTGGAGTTCAAGCCTCGCGCGGCTGCAAAATTTCAAATCAAAATATGAGCGCTACCAAACCTCCTCCAGGATATGTGCGGGCTGAGCCGGGAAACCATTGGCGGGGCCCGGTCAATGAATTGACTCAAAAATTAAAAGCCTCCGTCAGTGGCGAGGTGAGATTCGATAATGGGGCGCGTGCACTTTATTCGACAGACTCTTCGAACTACCGCCAGGTTCCCATCGGGGTGGTGGTTCCGAAGACGGTCGAAGATGTTATTCAAACTTTCGCCATTTGCCGTGAATTCGGCGCGCCGGTTTTGTCGCGCGGCGGAGGGACCAGCCTGGCCGGACAGTGTTGCAATGTGGCCGTAGTCATGGATTTCTCAAAATACCTTCACAAAATTCTCGAATTAAATGTGAAACAAAAATTTGCGCGGATCGAGCCGGGGATTGTTCTGGATGATTTGCGGGCCGCCGCAGAAAAGCATCATCTGACTTTTGGCCCTGATCCTTCCACGCATAATCACTGCACCCTGGGCGGTATGATCGGCAACAATTCCTGTGGGGTTCATTCCATTATGGCCGGAAAGACCGTTGAAAATATCATCGAAATGGAGGTGCTTACGTATGACGGGTTGCGGATGCGCGTCGGAAAAACCAGTGATGAAGAATTGTCTGAAATTATCGCCTCGGGGGGAAGGCGCGGCCAAATCTACGAAGGGCTGCTCAACTTGCGGAACAAATATGCAGACTTAATTCTCAAGATGTATCCACGGATTCCCCGAAGGGTTTCCGGATACAACCTAGACCAGCTTTTGCCGGAATTTGGATTTAACGTGGCCGGTGCACTGGTCGGTACTGAAGGGACTTGCGTTACTGTCCTCGAGGCAAAGACCCGGCTCGTGCACAGCCCGCCGCACCGCGTCATCGTAGCTCTCGGCTATCCAGATGTCTATGCCGCCGGCGACCATGTCATGGAGGTTTTGGCCTGCAAACCCATCGGACTGGAAGGACTCGATGATGTGCTGGCCAACAACATGAAGAAGTTGAAGATGCACTCAAAGGACTTGAAATTGATGCCGGAAGGAAATGGCTGGCTGATTGCCGAGTTCGGAGGCGACACGCGCGAAGAAGCACGAGAAAAGGCCCACGCACTCATGGCGAAAATGAAAAAGTTCTTTGGCGGCGGTCCTTCGATGAAAATCTACGAAGACCCTGAAGAAGAAAAGAAAATCTGGGAAGTGCGGGAAGCGGGACTTGGGGCAACGGCACGCGTGCCCGGCGAACCGGTAACTTGGGAAGGATGGGAAGACAGCGCCGTACCGCCGGATAAATTGGGGACTTACTTGCGTGAGCTTCGCAAATTATACAACAAGTTTGGCTATGCCTGTTCCCTCTATGGACATTTCGGAGATGGCTGTGTTCATACCCGCATTGATTTTGGTTTGAAAACCAAAAGTGGCATTGAAAAATACCGGCAATTTGTAATGGAGGCGGCAGAATTGGTCGTTCGCCTGGGAGGCTCAATTTCCGGCGAACACGGTGATGGCCAATCGAAGGCGGATTTATTGCCCATTATGTTTGGCAAGGAGCTGGTTGAGGCATTTAGCGAATTCAAAAAAATTTGGGATCCGCAGAATAAAATGAATCCGGGCAAGGTGGTGAATGCGTTTCACAATAACGAAAACCTCCGGCTGGGCGTCGATTACAATCCCTGGCAGCCGCAAACTAAATTTCATTATGGGGAAGACGGCGGCAATTTTTCTGAATCCATGTTACGGTGCGTCGGCGTGGGCAAATGCCGACGGGGTGAAGGGGGAACGATGTGTCCGAGTTATATGGTGACGCGAGAGGAGAGGCATTCCACGCGAGGCCGGGCGCGAATGCTGTTCGAAATGCTCCAGGGTGAAGTCATCCATGACGGCTGGCAAAGCAAGGAAGTCCTTGAATCCCTTGACCTTTGCCTGGCCTGCAAAGGCTGCCAGTCGGATTGTCCCATGCACGTGGACATGGCCACATATAAAGCTGAATTCTTGTCCCATTATTATGAACATCGGCTGCGGCCGCGCCATGCCTACGCGATGGGGTTGATTCATTTATGGGCGCGCATCGCCTCAAAGATACCGCGCCTGGTGAATTTTTTGGGAGCCGCTCCGGTGCTGGGTCCATTGCTTAAATGGGTCGGAGGGATTTCGCAACGGCGCACCATGCCCCAATTCGCTGCCGAAACTTTTCGCACCTGGTGGGCGAAGCGGGAAAAACAATCAGATTCAGGCCTCCCCGTGGTTTTGTGGGTGGACACGTTTAACGACCATTTTCATCCGCAGATATTGCAAGCGGCGGTCGAAGTTCTCGAAGCGACCGGGCACCGCATCATTATACCTGGAGACAAATTATGTTGCGGCCGACCGCTGTATGATTTCGGCATGCTCGACTATGCGAAGAAATTGCTCGCGCAGATTTTGTTGTCATTGCGGAAGGAAATTCGTGCGGAGATACCCATTATTGGCCTTGAGCCAAGCTGCGTTAGTGTTTTCCGCGACGAATTGAAACGTCTATTTCCATTCGATGAGGACGCAGATCGTCTCGCGAAGCGCGTCATGACTTTCAGTGAATTCTTTACCAAATATTCGGACTTCGTTTTTCCCAAGTTGGATCGCCGGGCAATCGTTCATGGCCATTGCCATGACAAAGCCGTGATGAAAATGGAGGGGGTAACGGACTTTTTGAAAAACCTTGGTTTGGAATTTCAAATATTGGATTCGGGATGTTGCGGCATGGCCGGCTCGTTCGGTTTTGAGGCAGAACATTATGAGGTCTCAGTCCGGTGCGGTGAACGAGTTTTGTTGCCGGCCATTCGGGACACGGACAGCGAGACACTGTTGATTGTGGATGGCTTTAGTTGCCGGGAACAGATCGAACAGCTCGCCAATCGGCGCGCGATGCACACGGCCGAGGTAGCTGCCAAAGCATTGCGCGAGGGCAGTCGCCAGAACCCCGAGGGAAAGAAAATCATCGAGCCGCATACAATTCCTGAAATGCAGGACCAATCGCAATTAAACAACCGCACACAAATTGAACCGATGGAGATAGGCCATGAAAATTGATAAGTATTCGGTAGTTATGATTACGGGAGCGTCGGCTGGAATCGGCCGTGCCACCGCCCATGCCTTTGCCAAACGAGGTGCCCAAATTGGGCTTCTGGCACGCGGACGTGAAGGGTTGGAGGCGGCGAAAAAAGAAGTCGAAGAACTTGGAGGGGTAGCCGTAATACTGGTTGCCGACGTGGCAGACGAGAAGGCTGTGGAAGAGGCGGCGCAAAAACTCGAAGATACGTTTGGCCCTATTGATATCTGGGTGAACAACGCCATGGCTTCGGTCTTTTCGCCTATTGCTCAAATGGAGCCGAAAGAATATCGCCGTGTTACCGAAGTGACTTATTTGGGGTATGTCTGGGGCACGCTGGCGGCCTTGCGGCGCATGCGTGGGCGTAATCGCGGCGTCATTGTGCAAGTTGGCTCGGCCCTGGCCTATCGCGGTATTCCTTTGCAATCGGCTTACTGCGCAGCCAAGCACGCTATTCAGGGCTTCACTGACTCGCTACGTTGTGAATTGATCCACGATAAAAAGCGCATCCAGGTTTGCCAAGTGGATATGCCGGCGGTGAATACGCCGCAATTTGGGTGGGTCAAAAGCCGTTTGCCAAAGAAAGCGCAACCGGTCCCGCCCATTTATCAGCCGGAGGTCGCAGCGGCGGGTATTATCTTTGCCGTGGAGCAGGAACGGCGGGAAGTTTATGTCGGCATGCCTACTGTGGAAGCTGTCGTGGGTAATAAGATTGCGCCGGGATTGATGGACCATTATTTGGGGCGAAATTGTTACAAGGCCCAGCAGACGAATGAACCCGAGGACGTAGACCGCCCGGATAATTTATTTAAGCCTGTTCCTGGCGATCCGGGCACGCATGGCACTTTTGATCATCGGGCGCGCAGATACAGCCTGCAATTGTGGCTGGATAAGCACCGCAAACTTTTGGCAGGCGCCATTTTAATTCCGGCGATTGTTATGGCGGGTTTGTATGTGTTCTCTAAGCCAAGAAAACGCTCGTGAAAGCACCGTTGGACTGTGCTTGCCTCCATGCCCATTGATTTAGTGCCACTGGCGCGTTAGATAATCGCTAAAGGCAAGAGTGAATAGGATGAAGAGCCAGACAAAGCCCACGGCAGCTATCAGGCGAACAAGATTGGTGCAGGTTCGCAGGCGCATGAAAAACAAAAGGACGAGGAACATTTGAACCGCGGCTAGTATCAGAATGAAAACCGCGTCGGTTTTGAAATTGAGTCGGGCGAGGCCAAACATTCCAAACAGCAGAGCGACGAGCGCTGCCCAGACGGCCGTAAAAATATATTTTACCGGAGTTTTCATGAATAACGTCCAATGAGGTAGAGAAGTGGATAAAGAAAAATCCAGACGATATCCACAAACGCCCAGTATAGGCCGGTGACTTCGAGCGGAGAATAATAGCGAGCGGAAAAGCGGCCGCACCGGGCCATTACTGTGATTATGGCTAGTAGACCTATACCGACAATCAAATGAATGGTGTGCAATCCAGTCATAGCCCAATAAAGCCAGAAGAACATCTGGGTGTGTTGTGGCAGGGAGGTATCGAAATGAGAGCCAGGAACGACGTGATCAGAGATGTCCTTGGCGTATTCAAATCCTTTGACGACAAGGAAAGCGATTCCGAGGACAATAGTGACCAGAAGAAGAGGGACGATGACGGTTTTTCGATTTTCATCAGCAGCTTGGACGGCCAGTGCCATGGTTAGGCCGCTGGTCAGAAGCAGCACAGAATTGATCGTGCCGTATAAAATAAGGGTATGTTTCACTCCAGCCGCGAAGTCTGCTTCGTAAAAATGCCGATAGATGGCATAACAAAAGAACAGGCCGCCGAAGAATAAAACTTCGGTCGCCAAAAAAATCCAAATGCCAAGATGCGCTGCCTCGGCTTGCTGCGTGGCGTCTTCAAATTGTTCGGCGACGAATGAATTTTCTTTAGACATGTTCTCCATGGTCATCCAA
>DATJXK010000157.1:0-16901 GCA_035500235.1 Pseudomonadales bacterium
GAAGGCAAAAAATCAACCCTACTGAAGGCTATTCAAGGCTATTGAAACCTATTAAAGACCCCCCGGGGGGAGGGGGTAAATGAATGGGGAAGTAAGAATAAAGAATTGAAGTCGCGTGGCTGGAATGCCTTTCATACCGGGCATTTGTCACACAAACGTCACACAATCGGAACCGTTTTCCGGTAACATCCCGCTGCTGAAAAATTATGAATTTACGTCCCTTTCGCCACTGTACCGCCGTTGTCGCTCTCTGTTTTTATGTCCTTTGTTTGCCTGCCGCTTTCGCGCAGGAAAAACCGACGCATTATTTGCCCGCCGGCCGGCCGGATGCGCTGGCGTTGCTGACGCCGCCGCCACTGCCGGGTTCGCCCGAGCAGGCCGCCGACATGCAGGAAGTCCGCACGGTGAGCCGCGCGGCGACCAGCAACGAAGTGGCCATGGCGTTTTCTGAGAAGAAATTTTCCATCTTCAATTTCACATCGGCCATCGGGCCGTCTTTCCAGCCCGGTAAATTTCCCAAGACGGAGGCATTCATGCATAACGTCCAGGGGGATGGCGAAGCAGTAGCGGATTACTCCAAGGACATTTGGAAACGTCCCCGGCCCTTCATGATTGACCATAGCCTGGCGACCGGGACTTTGGAAAAAACCTTTAGTTATCCCAGCGGCCATTCCACGGAATCGATGGTCCTGGCCCTCGTGCTGGCGGATTTATTTCCGGACAGGCACGACGCGATCATTGCCAAGGCGCGTTCCATTGGCTGGCATCGGGTGGAGATCGCCCGGCATTATCCGACGGATATTTACGCCGGTCGCGTGCTGGCGCAGGCCATCGTGGAGCAGATGAAACTGAGCCCGGATTACCAGCGCGATTTCGCGGCGGCCCAGGCGGAGATTGCCGCGGCAAAATCAAACTAAGGGAATTTGCGGCGGGTAGCTCATTTCGGCTTTCGCAAATCAACGATGATGTGGAACACTTTTCCGTCCTGCATCGTAAATGTGAGCCCAAGCTTTTGATAAACGATCTGTCCCTGGCTCGCGTCCGAAGAGGTGGGCTGCCCAAGGGCTTTGACCAAATCGTCCTGGCTGGAGCCAATCCCAATGCCTTCTTTGGTATGGCCGTTGAAAGCGACACCGCCCCCGCAAAAAATCGCGCCTACTTTTTTCTGGCGGGAACAAACCACCGAAAACCCGAAATCCTGGTCATAAATCAGGACCTCGCCCTGTTTCCGATCCGGTTGTCCCATGGCGGCAATCACGTCATTTTCCGTCATGCCGGATTTGACTTTGCCCACGCTCACGCCGGGCGTGATGAGCAAAGAATCATTTGCCGTTTGGTTCGCCCCCGCGCCCGGACTTTTAGTTTGAGCCAGCATGACGGTTGAGATCGCCAGTGCAGCCACGAGGCCGGCACAGACCATCGCCGCAAATTTTATTTTTAACCAAAGCATTGTTTTCATTGTTCCTTTGATGAGGGTTAGAGTTGAAGCGGAGGCGGTTGCGCCTTTGGCAATCGCAATGGCGCTCACGGACGGCGCCAGGGTGATTGGCGCGGCTTGAACGGAATTGGCAGAAATAGCGCCGGCGATCACGGCGGTGGTGGAGGCCACCCCGCGTTTGGAATAATATTTCCGAAGTTTTTCCAGGGCGCGACTAATCCGCATGCGGGCGGTATCTTCCCTGATACCCAGCGCCGTGCCGACTTCGCCGAAACTTCGATTTTCAAAAAACCGCAGGACCACGGCGTCATAATCTTTTTTGTTCAACCGTCCCAGCGCGTCCTCCAGCAATGGCGCAATTTGGTTCCATGGCAGGGATTCAGGTTCATTCAAGGTCGATTGCATAGACGCCTCGTATTCATATTGCCGGCGGCGACGGCGCAGGGTTAATGCGTTAGAGGAAACGTAGTGCGCGGTCCGGCAAAGCCAGCCGGGGAGGACCGTTTTGGCGGCCAGTCCATTTGCCTTGCGGGCAAGAATAATGAAAACAGCCTGGGTGATTTCCTTCGCCAGATGCGTGTCCGCCACCCGCCGCAACGCCACGGAATAAACTAAATTGACGTGGCGCTCCACTAGCGTGGCAAAGGCTGCTTCGGAATGGTTGCGGGCATACTCCCGCACCAGTTCCATGTCGTCGGCTGTCATTTGCCATATATTTACGCAGCCTCCAAAAACCGAACAGTTTTTTTATATTTTAATGGGTGGGAAGAACTAATTCGCTTTATCCACCACGAGAAATTCTATCGGCATCCGGCCCGGAACAAGCTTCAGTCCTGTTTCGTTTAGCACGGTTTGTTTCAATTTTTCCGGGTCCGAGCCGCCTGTGAAATTGATGTCGTAATGATTGGTCAATCCGGTTTGGTCAACGACGGGGTTGTGCAACACATCTTCTAGGAACTGCGCCAAAGAGGACATAGGCCGGTTCACGCACCGGAAGGCTCCGTTTCCGGGATTGCTATTCACGAGGCTGACAGTGGTTGGCCGGCTGCGCTTTAATTGGGGCGCATTGGGATTTTGCACCATAAGCAAGTACACGTTGGTTTCAATGGTCTCATATCTTTCCGTAAATCCGAATTGCTGGTTGATTTGCGCTTGCAGTCTCTGGGAAGAACTGTCGGTAAAATTGGCAATGAAGTCATAAGTTCCCCCGGGCAGCGGCGTGGTGGCAATAATCCGTGCCTGGCTGTATTTGAAATCATTCGCCGATTCCAGCATGTCGATCATCCTAATGCCCAGCCCCTGGCGGCCATGGTCATTGTCCCCGTAGGAACTTCTAAAGCGCAGGCAGAGCGCGGGGAGAATTTCCACGCGCGGCGGAAGTTTGGCCATGATGGCGGGGTCGTATTTAAGGCGCCAGGGCTCGGCGTCCAATCTTTCAATTCCTTTGACGGCGATGGTGGTTGTCCCGGCGGCGAGCAGCAAGCCCACGCCCACGACGATGGCGGTTTTAGTATTGGACCATCCCATAAGTTTCAATGCTCCTTTGATGAGGGTTAAGGTGGAAGCGGAGGCGGTTGCCCCTTTGGCAATCGCAACGGCACTCACCGAGGGTGCCAGGGTGATGGGCGCGGCTTGAACGGAATTGGCCGAAATGGCCCCGGCGATAATGGCCGTGGTTAAGGCCACCCCGCGTTTGGAGAACATTTTCCGCAATTTTTCCAGCGCCCGCAAAATGCGGCGCTGCGCCGCCGCTTCGTTCATGTGCATCGCCCCCGCCACCTCGCGGACGCTTTTTTCTTTGAAGTATCGAAGGATCACGGCGTCGCGGTCTTTTTTTCCCAAACGCGCCATCGCTTCATCCAACAAAGGCGAGAGGTCTTCCCAGGCGGAATTTTCGGTGGATTCGTGGAGCGTGGATTGCATGTAAGCCTCCTGTTCGCGAAATTGACGTCGGCGTTCGCCGCGCAAAAAACTCAGTGACGTCAGCCGCGTGGTTTCGTAAAGCCAGCCTTCGAGAATCGTGCCCGGGCGCAGGCTGCCGGCTTTGCGAGCGAGGATAATGAACACCGCTTGCGTGATTTCTTCCGCCTGTGCGGCGATGCCGACTTGCCGGAGCGCTGCGGAATGCACGAGCGCAATATGCCGCTGGACCAATTCGGCAAAGGCGGCTTCCGAGCCGTTGTGGGCATAATTACCCAGCAATTCCATGTCATTCGTCTCCAGCATTTGTCTATTTATTGCCGATAAACACGAAATCAGACATTTATTTTTATTTTGTCAGATTTCCGGCGCCGGCGGGGATTTAAAGGGGAAACTATGAAAACAATTTTTAAAACCTGGTGGGCCGGCACCATCCTGCTGGCGGCTTGGGCGGCACAGTCGCAAAGCCTGACTTATTCCAATAGCATCACACTTTCGGGCGGGAATCCGGCCAATGTGATGGCGTTTGATCTGCCGCAATTCAATCCCGCGAACGGGACCCTGGACGGCGTTACTTTGACGATGTATTCCGCGTTTCAAAATCAATTCACTTACGATGGCGTGTTGGCCTCCGGTAAATTGACTTTTACGCCGACTAACAGTCTTTCATTCCTCTATCACGGGTCGGGTGTGCTGGCGCAGCAAAATGCCGGGGGATTCACGTTCAATGCCGGTTTACCTTCGCATGGCGGGTCGCTCATCCCTGAGGCGTCTCCGGTACTGGATGGCCAGTCCATCTTTTCCGATGCATTGGACCTGGCGAATTTTACCGGCACCGGCGATGCGCCGCTCAGCGCCGAGTATTATTTTCTTCCGACGGTAACCTGGACGAGCGGGACGGTCACTTGGAGCGCGAATAGTTCCGCCACGATGGCAGCGGTAGTGACGTATCATTTTGAAGTAGTGCCTGAACCGGGTGTCGCCGGGATCCTATGCCTTGGCGGATTGGCCGCCGCCCTTTACCGGCCATGGTTCGGGCGAAAACGTTTTGCGCCTGCAAAGCGCACAGATTGATTTTGCCATGGGCATCATTTGCTGTTAACCCCCGGACATGGAAGACGAGGAACTGCTGCGGGAATATGCGGCCGGCCACTCTGAAGCCGCGTTTCGCACACTGGTGGAACGCTATGTGCCTTTGGTTTATGGGGTGGCATTCCGCCAGCTCGGCAATGCGAGTTCGGCCGAAGACGTGACCCAGGCAGTTTTCATTATTCTTGCCCGCAAAGCGTCGGGTCTGCCGCGAGGAACGATCCTTTCCGGTTGGTTGTATCGCGCCGCGAAATTTACCGCCGATAAAGCCAGGCGAACGGAATATCGCCGTGAAGAACGCGAGCGCGAAGCCATGCAAATGCAAGCGACTGCCACCGACCCTGACTGGTCCCGGCTTGCGCCGATCCTCGATGACGCCATCGCACAACTGCGCGAGAGTGAGCGAACGGTCATTCTACTCCGGTTCTTCGAAAACAAGAGCCTCAAAGAAGTTGGACAGGTTTTAAGCATCAGTGAGAACACCGCGCAGAAACGCGTTTCCCGGGCCGTTGATAAATTGCGCGGGGTGCTGGTCAAAGAAGGCGTGGCGATTTCTGCCACCGCCATGACCACGGCCATTTCCAGCCACGCCGTTCCGATGGTTCCGGCGCAACTCAGCGCCGCTGCGGCCACCGCCGGATTGGGGCATGGGGCGGTATCCTCCGCGGTCCTGAACCTGGCCCACTCTGCGCCGCACCCATGGCTTTCGTTTAAGGCCGTTTCTGCCGGTGTGTTTGGTTTGATGATTTTGACAACCACGGTTCTTATTACGTTTCATTTTTCCACGCGCCATCCCGCGCGCCTGGAGCCGGCAACCGGCGCGGGCGTAGCGCAAATTACTGTTCGTGTGCCGCAACCGCAACCTGCACCACTGGCACCAGGCTTGGCTGATGTCCGTTTTAATCTACTGGGTACTCCGGGATTGGGATTCGATGCGGCTTACGTTCACGATGGGCAGGCTCAAACGGTGAGCGGAGTTTTGCCCGGCGAAATCTCGTTCCAGGCAGATGCCTTTACCATGAGGATTATTGTTCGCGGGCCGGGACAGTTTGGATTTGAAGCCTATCGCAATGACCGCCGGCTCGGCTGGTCAAATCCCGGTTCTGTTACGAACGGGAGCACATTTGAGATGGAAAGTATGGCTGGGGGCCAGGGGCTGCGATTCAGAAGAATAAACGGCAATGCCCCGGTTGGAAATTAATCAGGCGCTTTAGGAGGAGTTATCGTTTCAAGCGGCGGCTGATTATTTTTTGAAAACCCGCGCGGATATTGTTATGGTTATACTTCACACGTGGGCAATCCGTTTATCCATTGGATCGAAGCCCAGGGTATTTGGACGCCCTGGCTGTTTGTGACACTTTTCATAGTGTCTTCGTTTGTAATGATTTGGCGGCTCGAAGCCATGAGCGACCAGGGCTTCGAAAACACGGCGCTGGGGACGCTCGTCATGCCTTATTTCTCCGGCATGGGCAACCTCATTTACGCTTTTATCATGGGCCGGACGGGCGGCGACGGCGCGGCCGTCATGACCAATAACCTGGTCAATAACGTCACCGACATGACGCTGGTGCTCGGGCTGCCGACGATTATTTGGGGCATGAAGCTGCTGCCTTCGAAAAAAAAGGACGGCAGCGGGAAGAAAAATAAAACCGCAGGAAAAACTCATGAACTCAACCGCCTCTCCCTCCTGCTCACACTGGTGGCGATTTTATTTTTTACCGGGGCGGTTTGGGCCCTGGGCCGTAAAGGGAGTTTGAACGCCAATGACAGTTTTGTGCTCGTTGGGCTTTTTCTGTTCTGGCAGTGCTTCCATGTCGTTGAGGTATTGAAATCGAATGTGCGCCAAGGCCGGTCGCTGGGATGGATGCTGCCGCTGGATTTAATCGTCGTTGTGATTTGCGCCTATGCTACGTACGCGAGCCTCGACTGGCTGGTGGCCTGGATTCACAACCGCCATATCGGTTTCATCAGTGAGAGGCACCAGGGCTGGCTGAGTGGCTGGCTCATGGTTGTGCCGAATGCCATTCTGGCATTTTATTACGGATGGCGTGGCCAGCCCGAGACGGTTTACGCCTCCCAGGTGGGTGATTGCCATGTCTCCATCCCATTATGCCTGGGGGTGTTCACGATATTTCAGCCGATGACGATGCCTCCATTTTTTTACGTGGGGATGTGGATTCTCCTCGGTGCAACCCTGCTGCACATGTTTTTCGTGGTTTTCTTCGGGCGTTTACCCAGGCTCTTTGGCTTGGTTCTAGTGGCAGCCTATGGGTATTTCCTCTGGAAAGGATTATTGAACGACTGATGGCGAACTGCCGCAATGGCGCGCCCGGCCTTAATTCGCCAATTTCTTCAGGAACCGCGTGTTATCGCTCGAAATCGAGAGTGGATTGGCCCTGATTTTATCGCTTAATTCGGCAAAGGGCACTTGCGCCCCGAGCCAGCGCGAATCTTTGGCGATGGAATCCATGCTTTCGTTCGTGTTATTGCAGATCAAATAAAGGCCGGGGCCCAGGACCATGAACGCTTCATAGCCCGTGCCGACGCCATGCCGCTCGAATTCGAAATCGCCCACGCCGTATCTTTCGGCGTGCAATTCTTTGCGCAGCGTGCCCAGGTCCTTCACAAAATTTGTCAAAAATTCGTCGTTGCGCGGCCCGATATAGGCCAGCACACGCGCCCTGTTTTCCACAAGTGAGACAATCGCCCATTCATTGAACACCGCTTTGCCATAGCGGGTATCCATGTGACTCGCGCATTCTTTGATTGCCCCAAACGTTTCGTCCAATGTCATAAGCAGTTGTGGCCAAGTAAGCAATTTTGTTGCCGTTCAACAGGACAAAGTGCGGATAATCTGACTGCCCGGAATGGCGGCTATTGCACGACCTGGACACGATAAAAGCGCGCCCGGTTGGTGGCATTTACGTCCGAAATCATTAGTGTCGTGCCGGACGCGTTAGTCGTAAATAGGGAAGTCCAATTCGTCGTGGACAGGTTGGTGGACATCAGCAGCTTGTAGTTCACTCCGGCAAGCACGTCGCTGACCTGCATTTGGAACACATTCGAACTCAATGTACCGACCGCTGCCAACGATGGTTGATTTGTGTTTGCGTTGACTACCAGCGAAAGTGTTTGGACGCCTGAATTGCCATTGGCATCCACCGCCTCCACTGTGAAATTAAACAAGCCGTTATTTGTGCCGGTGCTGGTGGGCGTGCCCGAAATATCGATGGTGTCTCCCTCGTTGTTAGTGAAGTACAGGCCCGGCGGCAGATTGGTTGTTTGGGGGCCATACGTGGAAATTAAATATTGGCCCCAATTCGTCCCGCTCTTGAGCCAGACTACGGCGCCATTCGTGCCCGCATACGCCAGCGACGTGGCCAAATTCATGGAACTTCCCGTGGCCAAAGAGGGAAAAGAACCCGTAAGTTTGGCCACCGTATTGGTCTTACCCGATCCCGTAATTAACATTCCGTACGTCGCCTGGAAACTGAGGACTTTGGACGTGGTAGCATAGACGTCCGGGCTGCCCTGGCGGAAGACGGACGTCTGGTAATTTCCCGCAGCTACCTGTGATGGAGCCGACGTTGTGGTCCAGGTCCTGCCGTTGATGGTAACGGTTACATTACTCGCAATGGGCCCGGAAACATTGATCGTTGCCGCTATATCACTGAAATAAACCGTTCCGCCTGCGGTGGAGACGTTGGCCGTGCAATTACTGGTGAAGGGAGTATACGTCGTGCCGCTCTTATTGAGGCCGTAGGAATAAGGCGATAGCAGGTAGCCCTGTTTTTGGCCGGTAGAATAAATCGGCGTGCCGTTCGTATATGTGACATTCGTTTTATCGAACAACCCCGTCAGGGTAATGCCGTAAACCGCCAGCCAATTGGTAATCGCCTGGCAACTCGTGGCCTGGAGGGTCGTGTCATACGGGATTCCGACCGTCGCATCCGGCAGGTTCGTCGTGATAATCGCCAGCTCGGTGCAGACCAGGACGGAAAAGTTTATGACGGCATCGCCACCCGTTAACAGGTTGGTGCTAACGGTCGCGGGAATGTTTGTGTAACCGAGATTTTCCAGGCTGCTGGCGTTGACGCCGACCGTCCAATTGCCGGGAGAAATATAGTTGGTATATATGCCGCTGGCCGCTGTGGTGGCGGTGAATGCCTGGTAGGGAACGCCGGCAGAATTGGTTCCGGTGACAAATACCTGGACCCCGCCAATCGGGGTGCCGCCGGTTGTCTGCACCGTCCCGGTAATGAAATAGGGCGCGAGTTGGACAGAGAAATTTTGTTGGAGCGCCTGCCCGGTATTGATGTTGGTTTGAATATAGCCCGGGCTGAACATATAATTGCCCGACAGGCCCGGGTTATTAGGATTGAAAATAGCCAGGTTCCATTGGTTCGTTTCCCCGATAACGCCGAGAACATAATTCCCGCCCTTGTCCGTCAAACCCAGGGATTGGTGATTGGCATTATCCGTGGCAATCATATAGACGCCCGGCATGGGGTTGCCCGAACTATCGGTGACGGTCCCGTAAAAAATCGCCGTGGCCTGCGGCAGCGCGTTCGTGACGTTCACTGTCTTATTGGTCACACTGAAAAATTTGTTCGTCTGGAGCGTCAGATAACCGGCAAATTGAGCCGCAAAATTATCCACTCCCGCCTCCCATATGCTGCTCGAGACCGGCATGACGAAATTGCCGTTGGTATCAGTGGTATAAAAGGAAAGGAAACCGTTCGTGGATTCCGTCAACCCGTTGACGCCCGGTATTTTGATCGAGTTGGTCGCTGCATTCACGACCTTGCCCGTGACATTGGTAGCCTCGGGCGTTAAAGGCACATTCACATTGTTCGTAAAGTTTACAATCATCGAAAACGGCGACTGCTGCGCCAGGTTTTCCACCATGTTACTCGCCGCTGCTCCAAAGAAATAAGTGCCTGGCGGTGCGCGCAACGTATAAAAGCCCGCGTTATTAGCCACGGTTCCCTCCTGGACATTAATTCCGCCGTTCGCCACTGAAAACAGGAACAAAACCGCATTGGGAATGTTTGAGGCGACGTTGTTCGCATTCACGACGGCACCGGTAACGATGCACGAAAACGGCGCATTGTTGACGAAGAAGATATTGGTCGCCGGGGTGAATTGTCCCGAGGGGCTCGACACTTTGTAGAGATATTGGCCCACGATATTTTGCATGAAATCCCCGTTCTGGAAATTCAACGGCGTCGTGATTTGGCCCGGGGTCGTGCTGATATCTCCCGGCATAAAATTGGTCACGGTCACCACCGTGCCGCCATTCATAAATTGCTTTGCCTGGCCCGCCGTCAATCGAAACTGCTGCACGAGCAAATCTTTGTTGTCAATCACGCCGTTGGTGTTGACGTCGAGAAATTTCTGGACGACGACATTGGATACGCCGCTCGCAAGGCCGCTGATTTGCAGGGTGATAATGCCGTTGTAGGTATTGCTCACGACGGACGGCGAGACGACGAGCGTTACCGCCCGGCTGGTCACGACTCCCGTCCACAACGCCAGAAAGACCAACAGCGGCAAAAGCCGTCCGGCCAATACACGACGCAACCCGCCGGGGCGTACGATGGGCTTGATAACGGGCAATGGGAAATTCATTCAGGTTGGGCGTCAGGGCATTTAAACCAATGGCATCACAATATATTATTAACGGGGAATTAAACAACCAAAACCGGGTAAAGTTGCGTAATTTATCGGCTCTTTTAATGCCTTGTATTTAGCCCATTTGCCCTGGTGAAATCGTGATTTTACTTGACAATGATGTAATTTATATTTAAGCTCCCCACTCAGCAGGCGCTGTCTATGAGTCCAAAAAAACTGAATCTTACCGGCCTGAAGCTGGCCGGGCTCGTGCTATTTTCGTGCCTCTTTTTTATGCACGCCGCAGACTGGCAATGGCTGCGGACGGCTGGAGGAAATAATGCTGAAGTCGCCGGCCAAATCGCCGTTGACGATGCCGGAAGCGCTTACATCGTCGGCTCTTTTAATTCCACCAATTGCCCGTTCGGCAGCATTGTCTTAACGAATACGTTCAAAGCTTCTGTTTCAACCTGGGACGGTTTCCTGGCGAAGTATGACACTTACGGAAACATTCAGTGGGCCGTTAAATTTGGAGGTACCAATGATGACCGCGCCTGGGGCGTTGCCGTGGATGCACAGCGCAACAGTTACATTAGCGGATGGTTCGAATCCACGAACTTTTACATCGGTAATGCCATCCTGACCAATTATTCCCCGTACGCAAATCCGTGCCTGTTTGTCGCTAAATACGATCCGGACGGCCATTTCCTTTGGGCCCGCAGTGCTGCGGGCTACAGTTCCAGCGGCCAGGCGGTCGTCGCAGATTCGGCGGGAAACGTCTATGCCGCCGGCAGTTTCACGGGGACGAATATTTTCGGCGGCTCAAAACTGGTTGGCCAGGGAAATGGTAATATCGTCCTTTTGAAATTTGATTCGAATGGCAATCAGCTCTGGGTGAAACAGGCGGGCGGCAGCACTGGACCGGATACCCCGGCCCGCACGGCCCTGGCTCTGGATTCTGGAAACAATGTCTACTTGCTCGCCAATATTCGCAGCACAAACGCAGTCTTTGGCAGCTTCACGTTCTCGGTTGCCGGAACTAATTTCTCCCAGAACATGGTCGTCGCCAAATATGACCCGTCCGGCAATGTTCTTTGGGGGAAGGAATATGGCGGCACCGATCTCGATGGCGGGACCGCTATCGCCATCGGGCCGGGTACGAACATTTTTGTTACCGGGAACTTTCTCAGCACCAATCTCGCGTTTGGCAGCACCATTTTGCATGGCACTGGCAATATCATTGATCCCTCAATCTTTGTTGCCGTACTCGATAACAACGGCAACGCCCTTTCGGCCTGGCCGGTGACCTGTGATAATTCATGCTCCAGTATTGATATTGCCGCCGACCCGGTCGGTAACTGTTATATCGCGGGCTTTTTTCAGGGCACCAATTTAACGTTTAATTCGGGATGGCTGAACACCGTGATTTTGACGAACTCATTTCCGGGTTATTTTTCACAACCCAATGCCTTTGTCGCAAAATTTGACGCCAGCGGAAACATCATCCATGTCTTCCATCCCGTAGGTCCCGGTAACCAGGAGGCTTTTTCCGTGGCGGTGGATTCCCATGCCACACCCTATGTCACCGGCTGGACCATGGGCACGAATGTCATGTTTGGTTCCCTGGCCACGACGAATTTTTACGTCGACCTGTTTGCCGCTAAATTGGATGCGAATCTTCCTTCCCTGCAAATCATTAATGGTGGCATCACGTCTGACAATACCAATGCCGCAACCGTTTCGTGGCCCATCCTCCAAACCGGCTCCGCCAATTTTACCCTGGATAGCTCCAGCGACCTTCTCACATGGACTCCAACTGCTCCCCTCAACACCGTGACCGGCGCCGTCCAATACTCGGAAATCGTGCCTAAGCCGGATACGCAGGCCTTCTACCGGCTAAGGATTTATCATTGACCTTCGCGGCAGCAGAGTTAGCCAGGTCAAGTCGCGCTATACCCAAACGCCTTGCAATAAGGCGCCAGCCGTTCCTGTATGGGCGCCAGTGCCGAGGCGTAATTCTTCCAGCGTTCGACGGCCTGTTTATACACGGGTTTGGCTGCTTCGAAATAGGTTGGTGAATGCAAAATCTTTTTGCGCGCGATTTCCTGGTGGTTCGCCTGTTGCGCATGCCATTTCAGGCCGAGAAATTCCGTTACACGCCGCCCTTCACCCTCCGGGTTGGCGACGACTTCGTGGTAACGCATCTCGATCCAATCAAACCCGCCCAGCTCACGAAACCGCAGCCACACATCCATCAGGTCCGCGTAATGTTTGACTGTGCGCTCAAGAGAAAGAAAATTCGCCGTTGTTGCGCTGAGCGGCAGGTTTTGCAGATAACAACTGACGACCACATCGCGCGGGTCGCGCAGCGCAATAATCACTTTCAATTCTGGAAACAACCGCAGCCAAAGATGAAGCGAATGGGTGGGCGACGGATTTTTATCCAGCAAAAGTGCGTTGCTCGTTCCGCCGGGGACTTCGCGTAACAGGCTTTTGAAATAACGCCCGCGAATTTCCGTCCGGCGCGACGCCGAAAGGCCGTTCAGGCCGGGTAGTGTCAATCCTTTGGTTGTGCGCGCCGGCGCAAGTTGCTCCAGGACTTCTTGCGGGAACGCCTCCGGTTCATCAAATGCCCGGACGTCCGGATGCGCGCCCAAAATTTGTTCCAGCAGCGTCGTGCCGCTGCGGGGATGTCCCCCCAGGAATGCCAGGCGCGCGGGAGAAGCGGGCGCTTCCAGGCGCCATTGCTTAATGGTTTCCGGTGTTAACGCCGCAAGCAATTCCCGCCGCCAGCCGTCCCATTTATCGTATTCGCGGAGCAACGCCTCGGTGTTGGTCATTCTGTGCGCGTAGCTTTTGGATTGCTCGAGCATCCGGAACGCATCTTCGTACTGGCCCAGCGCGTCCAAAACCACCCCGAGCTGGTGATAAACAGAAACCTTGAGATTGAGGTCGAAGTTTTCGTGCTGCGCGAGCTTCTGCAATTCCAGGACTGCTTCATGATTGCGGCCCTGTCGATGCAGGATAAACGCCCGGTAATACAGCGCCTGCGGATCCTGCGGATGGCGCGCCACGCACGTCTCGACACATTCCCAGGCGTCGGCCAGGCGACGTTCCCGTTCCCACCACGAGGCCATGCTGAGCAGGGCGTGGGTGGAATTACCATCCGCCGCCACGGCCCGTTGGAAGCAATCGCGCGCGCGCTCAAACCGCCGGAGCCGGAAATATTCCTGCCCGATGAGCACGAGCATGGAGACATCCTTCGCATTGATTTCCGCCGCGCGTTGCAGCGCCGCGTCCGCCTGGTCAAAATTCAGTTCCCTGCCTTCCGCCATGCCGCATTCAAACCACAATTGGGCGACGCCGGGATAGCTTTTTAGTAAATCGTGATAAGCGGAAAGCGCCGAGAGATAACGGCCTCCCATGAGGTGCTGCTGGGCTGCGTGCCAGCGCGCAATCTCACGCGGCTGCCGTTGTAGTTTGGCAAAATCAGTTTGCAAAATGATTTTCCCGCGAATTTTAGTGTAGCCTGTCTGAAAGCAACTTGCTCTGCGGCAAATAGAAGCGCAGTCCGGGGGAGGATGTCAATGAGATATGACGAAGTTGTAATGAAAAAGCTACGTGGCATTCAGCACTTCGATCAGTTGCCGCAGCCGTCCGTAATCCCGGCGATTGAAGGCAAAGGCAATACGCGCCAGGTCCAAATGATCGTTGTCTTCGATTTCATCTTCCGTAGCTTTGATGGGTTCGATTTTTCCTTCGGTGATGATGTCGGCAAAATCGTTGTTCATTGCCGCTAGCGCAGACGCGCCCGGCGCCGTCTTCAGGCGGATGACCAGCAAATCCTTCACGAACCGCGTTGAGTGAAAGTTGCGATAAAACCGCGTGATAATATTTACCGCGTCATCCACATCCCTGGCGATTTGATACAGGCTCGTATCGTCCGGTGAAATCAATTTGGCCTTCAGCAAATGATCGCGCACGTTCGCATCCCAGGTTTTCCAGAAGTTTCCGCCGGGCTTGTCCATCAGCACGAGCGGCATGAGTTGGGCCTTGCCCGTTTGCATCAGCGTGAGCGCCTCGTAACCCTCGTCAAACGTGCCGAAGCCGCCGGGGAAAAGCACAATCGCGTCCGAGTGGCGGATAAAAATCAGTTTGCGCGTGAAAAAGTATTTGAACGTGACCAGCTTTTTGTCCTCGGCAATCACCGGGTTGGCCGCCTGTTCCCACGGCAGGCGGATGTTCACGCCGAAACTCTTCGCCGGTCCCGCGCCTTCGTGCCCCGCCTGCATGATGCCGCCGCCCGCGCCGGTAATGACCATGAATCCCGCCTCGGTAATCTTATGCGCGAATTCGGCGGCCTGCTTATACTGCGGCGCGTCCGGTTGCGTGCGCGCCGAGCCGAAGATGGTCACCTTGCGCTTGCCAATGAACGGCGCAAACAGCCGGAACGCATAGCGCAACTCGCGCAGTGCCGTCTTGATGATACGCACATCGCCAGTGTCCTTCACATCCACCAGCAGTTTCAGCGCGTTTTCGACGATGTCGGCGACTTCGTTTTCATTGTAGCCGCCGCCTTTATATTGGATGAGCTCCTGGACGCGCTTGCGCAACTCAGGGTCGGCAGCCGGTTTTGGCTTCCTGTCATTCTTCGACTTCATTTGAGGAAAGAAAATAGATTCGGCAGCGGGCAAAAGCAAGAAAGGGCGAAAGGCTGTCAGGCTGTAGCGGCTTTCGGCAGAAAGCCGCCAAATGAATGGACAGCCAATCGCATCACTGTTTGGACAATAGCATCTTGAGAACAGATTCCAAAGTTGAACTGCTTTTTCGCGATCCGGCTTCTCCTTGCTCAAATTCAATCCAACCCTCATTGAATCCATCCAGCATCCTGACTCGCGGCAGGGGATTTTTCATCCCCTGCGATTTAAAAAGCGTCTCCCACGATTCACGCGGCACCACTTCCATTCGCACTGGTTTCCCGAGCAGCCGGGCGAACGTCGCGGCGATCTCATTTGGCGTCACGCGTTTCGGCCCTTCCAATTCGACCACACGATGACCGCTCCACGGTTCCTGAAGAATTTCTGCCGCAACCTTCCCGATGTCCGCCGTCGCTACCATCGGCACCGGTTTATCGAGCGGTTGAAGAAAGCTTGGAATGACTCCCCGTTCCCGCGCCGGAGCTATGTCCCAACTGCAATTTTCCATGAACCACGCCGGACGCAGCACGGTTAGCGGCATAGTGATGATACTGATCGCTTTCTCAATGATCGTATGTTGGGTAAGGAGATTCGTTTGGTTTGCTTGCGCCCCAATCGTGGAAAGATAAACCACCCGGCCGGGCTGCGCCGCCTCCAACGCGGACCTCAGTGCCGCCCCAATGGCCCGTGCCTCCGGAAACTCCGGCAGCGGGTCAAAAATTGGCGGCACCAGCACAAAAACCGCCTCCGCTCCTTTAAATGCCGCCGTAAGCGAAGCGGCATCTTCGATATTGGCGAGCGCCACGTCGCATCCGCGTTCGGCCCATTCCTGGCCTTTGCTGGCATTGCGCACCACGGCGCGAACCGCCTGTTTTGCTTCGAGAAGAGTGCGCCCGATGCCTCCTCCGATTTGGCCGGTGATTCCTGTAATGGCATACATAGGTTTTACTCCTTTAGTTTAATTTTTAACTCCCCCGCAGAAAAATAAATTCCTGCGCGGGTAAAAGCAAGGATGCGCGGGGAGTAAAATTGCAGTCTCAATCTGACCAGTCTTAAGGCGTTTCAAAGCCCGAAGATGTCGGGGAACGCCATGCCCCGACAATTGGGTTTTGTTTGATTTTCGGCGGGAGGAAGCTTAGGATTCCGTCGCGTTTTTAAGATGGGAATAGCCCAATGGTGGCGCGACCGCTTCGGTTACAGCTTAACCGTTTTACCTTCCCAAGCCGGTGTGGCGAAATGGCAGACGCACAGGACTTAAAATCCTGGGACCTTAAAAAGTCGTGCCGGTTCGAGTCCGGCCACCGGCACCAAATTGCATAAAACGCCCGTATTTATTGACGATACAAGCGTTTTTCGTTTCCTGAAAATCCTGAAATTGTAAGCAGATTGTATGCAATTCCAGATTGTTCACTACCGTTCAAAGAGAGTGAATTAACGACAAACGCTCTGATTTCGCCTGAGACGAGCCGGGGCGCCTATAGGCCGTGGTCACTTACCGGCGCTCTTACGGCCTGCTGTATGGCCAGCGGCGCACAGGACGGCGTATAAAATGGAGAGGGTTGGACATTGGATGTCCAAGCCGTCAGGCTGCGTTCTTATGCCAGAAAAACAACCAAAGAAATGCAAGTATAACGCCGATAGCCGCGCCGATGACTCTAAACTTACAGCCTACTGCCATAGCCATTGTGCCCATATTCTTGACTATGTTCTCCTTCTCTTGAACAGTTCCCGACTGGCTTTGGAGAACCTCCCGTAATTTGGCAGCATCGTTGAAAAGTAGCTGAGACTTGGCGAGGTCGCTGCGTACGGGAAAGATTAGTGGGATTGTGGCAGCAAGAAGCGGGAATAGGCCGAAGGCACTAGAATCGAACATCGAACGAAACACAAAGTAGCCAAGTGCAACTGATGCGGCAACGCCTCCAAAACCAGAAAAAACTCCGGCAACAACTCCACGAAACTGTTCAGATGCTCGCGCCAGACAACCTGCAACAGGGATGGCAGCGAGCACAGCACCGAGATAAAAGCAAGGTGATGCTAAAACGATGACAAGGATGTATGCGATGACGGGTTTCATAGCAACTCTGACACGGTGGCCCAAAATTGAACCTGGACGCAGAAAACGGCAAGTGGATAATGGATAAGTT
>DATJXK010000158.1:0-7212 GCA_035500235.1 Pseudomonadales bacterium
GGCATCAGGTCTTTGCTCATCGCTTCCAGGCAAAGTCGCCTCAAGATGTGTTCAATGAAGCAAAGTTGCAAGCAGGTGTAATGAGCGAGATTGCAGATCTTGCTAAGTCCATTACTTATAAACTAGCGGAGGAAATAGTTCTCGGGAAAAAAGAAGAGTTGGAAAAACAGCAATTAAGCCAATCTACACTCCAAGCCATTACTGCTGAGGTCGCCGAGATCATGCGGACGTTTCCAAAAATTTCGCGAGTTTATGCAGAACAGTAAAAAACCATCGGATTTTTCCGGTGAAGTGGCGGAACAGTAATAATGACCCAAGTGAACCATCACGAATCATTGGCAAAACTGCTTTCGGGCGAGGAACCCATCCTCGCGCTCGCGCCCATGCAGGACGTGACGGACCTGCCGTTTTGGAAATTGATGACGGACTACGGCGGGGCGGATGTCTATTACACGGAATTTTTTCGCGTCCACGCTGTTTCCCACCTCGAGAAGCATATTCTCAAGTCGATCACGGAAAATCCCACGGGCCGCCCGGTGGTAGCGCAAATGATCGGCAACGATATCCCGTCGCTGGTGCGCTCGGCGCGCGAGCTGCAGGAGTACGACATCGCGGCGGTGGACCTGAATCTCGGCTGTCCCGCGCCCATCGTGTACCGCAAATGCGCCGGCGGCGGGCTGCTGCGGGAGCCCGGGCGTATCGATGCCATCCTGGGCGCCTTGCGTGATGCGGTGAAAATAAAATTTACAGTGAAAACGCGGCTGGGTTTTGATTCGCCGGAAGTTTTTGACCAACTGCTGCCGATTTTTGCCAAGCATTCGCTGGACCTGCTGACGGTCCACGGGCGGACGGTAAAGGAAATGTACTGGAGCGAGGTGCATTATGATTTCATTGCCCGCGCGGTGGCGGCGATGCCGTGCCCGGTGATTGCCAACGGGAACGTGTCTTCCGCGGATTCGGCGGCGGAGGTCTTGAAAATGACCGGCGCGCGGGGATTGATGATCGGGCGCGGCGCGATCCGCAATCCGTGGTTATTCCAGCAAATCCGGCAGCAACGGCGCGGGGAACCGCTTTATCTTCCGCGCGGCCGGGAGGTTTTGCATTATGTGCGCGCGCTTTATGAAGCGGTTTGTTCGCCGGACGTGAGCGAATCCGCGCAGGTGATGAAGATGAAAAAATACCTGAATTTTATCGGCCTCGGCGTGGAGCCGACGGGGCAGTTTCTGCACCACATCCGCCGCGTCTCGACGAAGGCCGATTTCTTCCGCGTATGTGAAGAATTTTTAGACCATGACCGGCCTATGCCACTGGAACCTTTTTCAGCAAAAGTGGAGAAAACCGCTGACATTGCTATGGCATCGGTATAATCCTGCTGCACATGACTGACGAAGATCTATCTAAACTTCTTACCTACCAATGGATGCCGAGCCGCATACCATTGCGTGACGCTCTTTCAACGTTCGTTCGTAATGCCTCCGAGCCAGAACCTATCATTGCCCAGATGAGCAGTCGTTGCAGGGAGAGTGTCTGGTTCGAGGCGGAGGGCGGGCACCAAGTTTTATTTCTTTATGATGGTGGAGATTTTGATGCCACTCGATTCAAGCTTGAGTCGAAGGTCTGGGACTATGATGAGTGTGCGATCTGTGGCGAGAGGGTTCCGGCCATGACCCTGTGTTACGTTACCAAGCCGAATCAACCATATTTTTTGCTGTGTAGGAGTTGCTACGAGCGCCACATTGCAGCCAAATAGCTGCTGCAATATCTACCTCACTCCGCTCTATCGTAATAAATCATGTCCACCATCATCGCCGCCACTGAAATTGTCGTTCGCCACGGTGAACGCACGATCCTGGATAACATCACGCTGGGCATCCAGGAAGGCGAACGCCTGGGATTGGTGGGGCGCAATGGTTCCGGCAAGACGACGTTCCTGCGTATTCTCGCGGGCTTGCAAACGCCCGACAGCGGCGAAGTCACGCGGCAACGTCACCTGGCCGTCAGCTATCTGCCGCAGGATTTCATGCTCGATGCCACGAAGAATGTTTACGATAACGTCCGCGATGGCGCGCAGCATGTGCTGGATCTCATCAAGGAATTTGAAGGACTGCCGCATGATTCGAAACGCCACGAAGAATTGGAGCAACGCATCCTGGCATTGGACGGCTGGAACGTCGATCGGCGCATCGAGATCGCGCTGGCGCACCTGAATTGTCCGCCCGGCGAACGCAGCGTTGAATCGCTTTCCGGCGGGGAAAAACGGCGCGTGGCCATGGCGCGCGCGGTAGTTTCACAGCCGGATTTCCTGATTTTGGATGAGCCGACCAACCATCTGGACCCGGAATCCATCGAATGGCTCGCCGAGTATCTGGAAAATTTTCATGGCACTTTTCTGATCGTCACGCACGACCGCTATTTTCTCGACCGCACGGTGAACCGGATGATTGAGCTGGCGGACGGAAAATTTTTCTCGCACGACGGCAATTACACCGATTATTTGCTGGCCAAGGCCGAGCGGCAGGAAGCCGATGCGGTCATCGAGCACAAGCGGCAGATGTTTCTGAAGAAGGAACTCGCCTGGGTGCGCCAGGGCCCGCGCGCGCAACGCAGCAAACAGAAAAACCGCTTCGAACGTTACTACGAGGAAGCGGCGCAGGACGGCCCGGCGGTCGAGGAGGACATGGAACTGGTCATTCCCCCGCCGCCGCAACTGGGCAACCGCACGGTGGAGTTGACCAGCCTGGGCATGGAGCTCGCCGGGAAGAAATTATTTTCCGGATTCAATTTCACCTTTGAAAACGGCCGGCGGGTGGGCGTGTGCGGGCGCAATGGGCTGGGCAAATCCACGCTGCTAAGGATTATTATCGGCCAGCTCCAGCCCACGGAAGGCACGGTCAAGACCGGCCAGCTCACCAAATTCAATTACGTTGACCAGGGGCGTTTGCAATTGAACGAGGAAAACGCGGTGATGGATGAAGTGGCAGAGGGCCGGGAATTTGTGCAGTGGGGCGAAATGAAAATTTCCGTGCGCGCTTATCTCAAGCGGTTTCTTTTTGCCGACGACCGCATCCTGACACAGGTCCGGAAGCTTTCCGGCGGCGAACGCAGCCGGCTGCTCCTGGCCCGTATCCTTAAGAACGGCGGAAATTTTTTGATTCTGGACGAGCCGACCAATGACCTCGACCTGCCAACGTTGCGCGTGCTGGAGGAAGCGTTGATCGCCTTTCCCGGCGTCGTGTGCGTGGTGAGCCACGACCGCTATTTCCTCAACCGGGTTTGCACGGACATCCTGGCGTTTGAAGGCGACGGGAAAATCCATCATAGCGTGGGCGACTACGATTATTACCTGGAAAAGAAACAGCGCGCGGCAGCTAATGCCACCCCGGCGCGGGATCAGGAGTATAACCTTGTCCCGGCCAAGCCGGCCGCACCGGTGCCTGCCAAACCGCGCAAAATGTCCTTCAAGGAAACGCGCGAACTTGAAGGCATGGAAACGGCCATCCACGCGGTGGAAGCGGAAATTGCGCGCATCGAAAATTTATTTGCCACGCCGGATTTTCACCGCACGCATGCAAGGCAAACGGATCAGTTGGTTGCCGACCTTGCGGCGGCAAAAGAAAACCTGGCGAAACTCTTTTCGCGCTGGGAAGAGTTGGAAGCCATCAAGTCCAAAGCGGAAGCGCAGACGGGTTAAAGAGCCACAGATGAAACACGGATTGAGCACAGATTTCTAATGCGAAGAAGCGACAGGGCCGCTCTCGAAAGAAATTTTCTGAATGACGCCATGGTTTTTAAATGCCACCAGGCCGTCTTTGACATCAATCGACATTACTTCAACATCATCCTGAATTTGGCCTTCTTCCGATATATAGGATTTTCCCGGCTTACCTGGCTCACCCGGATTTGACACTTTGAACAAGACTTCAGGAGCGTTGAGAATCGTCGTAATACCCACCAGCGAAATTCTGGCAAGCGGCACGACTGGCTGCGCAGGTGGTTGCTGTAAAGGCACGGTGTTCAAAGCGAAGACATTACGCACCGCAATCGGTGTATAAGGATTTTCTGCTAAAATGCCTGCATTCGCTGACATAGAAATGCCCCATGTCAGAAGACCGGCGCAGCAACAAATCATTATAGCTGATTTCATCAATCAATTTATAAACGCCATAGGAATGCTTTGGTTGCACAAAAAATTACTGACTGAGGCGGAAATACATTTGGGTTCCGTAAATAGAATTGGTGAGAACGTTCTGTCCGTTGACGACGGACGGCGCGCCCGGGACAACGGTCCAAACGGCCGGGGGAGACAAGTTGGTGCTGGATTGCAGATTGAAACCTAAGGCGTTGGTAGGCCAGGCAATGATCGCGCCGGCGCCGGAAAGGCTCATGGTGAGGGAAGGCGAAGCCAGTCCGAAAATGGCAGTATCATTGGCGCCGGTCGCAGTAATGGAATGCGCCAGCAGGCCGCCATCGCTCCAGGAATACCATTGATAAGGAATCCCGGCGAGAGTCTGATTGGCGGGCGTTGAAAGAGTATGAATGGAACCGGAAAGCCAGTTAAAGGTCTGTGACGCGTTATAGTTCGTGCCGTCCACCATGAAAGCCAGGCCCGCGGGAGTGGTATTGATGGTGGAGGACGCGTAACCGATGCTGAAGAGAAATGTAAATTGAGGTGAAGCACTATTGAGGATGCCCGGCACCGACGCGGACGTGACCAGCGCTCCGTTGATGATGGAATTGCTCACCAGCATGCTGCCATGTGTGCCGCTCTCAGCCCAGATGCCCTGCCGCCCGCTGGTGCCCAGGCCGTAATTGGCAACAGTGACGTTCGCGGCAACCGTGCTCGAGAGGGAAACTCCACTGCCGGGAGAGATGATATCCAAGCCGTCGGACATGCTGTTGGTGATGTTCAGATTGAGCAGATTGATGCCGGTGATGTTGTCGGTCTGCAGGCAAAGCTGAATTGCCCCGCGCCAGCCACCGCCATTGGGATCTTCGCCACCAGAACGCACGACGTCACAATTTTGAATCAAGGTTATCCCGCCAAATGAATTGGTGATGAGTTTGCCGCTGACGACGTTAGTGATGGGAAACGTCGTGCTAATCAGAATGCCGCAACCGTAGGTGATATCCTGAAAAAGACAATTTTGAATCGCGTTATTCGTAGCGCCGTAGAGGCTGCCGCCGTTAGCCAGGAAGGGCAGTTCGCCGGTGCAGGAAGTGAAGACGTTCCCGCCGGGCGTATAGGTTTGGGGACTATAACCGGTCGGCCACACGGCAAAACAATCGTCGCCGCCGCCGCGGGCAGTGCAGTTGGTAATGGTCGTACTTTTCATCCCGATATTAACATTACAACCATCGGCGAGGGTATCGCGGAAGCGGCAGCCGTTGATCAGCAAGCCCAAAGAATTTTCGAGCCACGCCCCGGTTTTAGTGTGCTCCACCCAAATACGCTGGATAGACGAGCCGGTGCCAAAAGAACCGCCCAGGCCATCATTGGGTTCGTTGTCGTTGCGATAGTTCAGTTTTCCGGTAATTGCAAAATCAGAAAGGTGGATGTTGCTTCCGTTGCCGTTGAACGTGACCCGGCGGCTGGAATTGGAATAAAGCGACGCATTGCCCGTAAAAGTGGAATACCACATGCCCGCGCCCTGGATGGTGATGTTCGAGGGCAGATTGATGAGGCTGGTGATCTGGTAAGTCCCAGATGGCACCCAGACGGACTTGGATTGCGATTGCGCGGCGGCGATACAATTTTCCAGCGCCGTCGTGGAATCGGTATTGCCAGTGGGATCGGCGTTGTAGGTGATAATGGAAAGCGAATTGCCCGGCTGAGTCAGCGGCGCGGCATTTTCGAGGTCAACGAGGTCAATGTCGTAGTAAGCCGCGGTATCGGCAGCGCCTTTTTGCAATTGGACGACATCGCCCGGATTAATATTCAGGCCAAGGAAGCGCACTTCGTCGTAAAAATTTCTCGGCGAACCATTCCCCGGAGTATTGGAAAAGGGATAAGATCCGTAAAGCCATGAATACATCGAGGTGACGGGCAATTCCGCGGCCAGCACGCCATTGGTGTAAAGGCTGAGGGTATAATTGGCGCCGGTACCCGAAGCATTGTCGGGCACGCTGTAACGCACCACGATGGCGTTCGCCTGGCCCTGCGCGACAAATTCCACGGACTGTCCGGTGGCATTGAGCTGAACGCATTCGCGGCCGGAAGATTCAGAGGCAACTGTGTTGACGCCATAGTCCGGCCCAAGGATGGCGCCTCCGCTGATATACATGTTTTCCGCTTCGTAAGTGGACCAGGGCACAGAAGCGCCGCGCGCGACATAACTGACAACGGATAACGCGCCTTCATTGGTAGTGACGGCATAATTGCCCAGCCGGTTGCCGGGATCTTTGAGCACCGGGACAATGGGATAGGTTCCGGCGGGGCTGTTATTGGTAGCAACACAGGTACAGCCCAATAGTATGATATCGCCATTGGTAAGGCCGATGATGGAGCCGTTGAAGACAGGATTGTTTTGGCCGTAAGCGCGGGTTGCACCAGCCGTAGTCACGGCCAGGGGAGCGGGCGTTACCACCAGCTTCACGCTGGCCGTGATGTTCGTATAATCAATCGTGTCAGCGGGCGTGAAAAGAACGGTCAGCACATTCGTGCCCGCGTTGAGCACAGAACCGGCGCTGATGATCGCACCGTTATTGACATTCGTATAAACGAAGGCGCCAGGGACATTGGCGATGGCATTCAACTGAGTGGCAGTCAGCGCCGTTCCATAGGTGATGGGCAATGGGTTGGTCCAGGTCATCGTCTCGTCCGTAGCGGAAGCATAGATCGTAAGCGTCCCGTTGTTTGTTATGACGGAATAATTTTTCAGCCGTAAATCCGGGTCGGCCAATGAGGGTACGATGGGATAGATGCCCGGAGGACTGGAAACCGTGGCACTGCAACTGTATGTGGCAGTGATATTATCGTTATTAGTCAAGCCGGTGATGGTGCCAGTGAAAACTGGATTGCTTCGTCCGAAAATCCGGCTCGTGTTGGCCGCCGTGACGGTCATGGACCTGGCCAGCACCGTGAGATTGACCGAATTGGTCACCGTGATATTGGTGGAATTAGCCGTCTGGACCGGTGTGAAAATTGCGGAGATTTTGTTCACCCCGATATCGAATACGGTGCCGCCGGCCGGAGTATAAGCAAAGGAGCCCGGA
>DATJXK010000159.1:0-23790 GCA_035500235.1 Pseudomonadales bacterium
TCACCATAGTTCCGTCTGATTTCAAAGCCACGCTTTGGCTCCCTCCCGCCGCCACTTCCACGACATTGCTCAAGCCGGCCGGCACCGTAGATTGACCGGAGGAATTGCTGCCCCACGCCACGACGGTCCCGTCCGATTTCAAAGCGAGGACATGATAATCTCCGGCAGCGATGGCGACGACGTTCATTAAGCCAGCCGGAATGGCGGTCTCGCCGCCGCCGTTATCGGTGCCCCAGCAGACCACCGTGCCGTCTGCCTTCAATGCAAAGTCGGCGAAGAGCCCTCCGTCAATGGCCACGACATTGCTCAGGCCCGGAGGAACATTCGTTTGGACGGCGCCTCCGAATTGTCCCCAGGTCGTGACCGTCCCGCCAGCCGTCAGCGCCATCGAATGCGTGTAGCCCGCCGAGATATCTACGACATTGGACAAACCTGCCGGGACATTGCCCTCGCCCCAGGTACTATCTCCCCAGGCCACGACCGTACTATCCGATTTAAGCCCCAGGCCATGAAAATAGCCCGCGGCGATTTCCACGGCGTTGGTCAAATTGGCCGGCGGCGTGGCTTGTCCGGAACCGTTCCAACCCCAGCCAATGGTCGTGCCATCCGCCCGGATGGCGAAACTGTTATACCATCCGCACGCGGCGAATACGGCATTGGAGATGCCGGCAGGGACATTGAGCTGGCCGTTGCCATTGTTTCCCCAGCCATACATATGCTGGCCGCTCGTGAACCAGAAAGGATTTCCGTAGGCCACGCCAAACGCGTTGCTAATCACGAGCCGGCAATTAAAATTCGCGCGCGCGAGCAGATTATTAATCAGCGCGGTCACTTGCTGCACCGAAGCATTTCCCACGACGCTCACGGCGGGCGTGAGATTGTTGTAGTTACCCGTCAATCCCCATTGGAACCAGGCATAGCTTGGTACAGCCGCGACCGCTACGCCGCGCAGCGTGGTGGCCGCATTTCCGCTGGCATAATTCGGCACGGTAAATGTCCATGCCGGAGTGATTTGCAGGTTCACCTGCGCCGGTGCGGAATTCACCAGGCCATCGTTTACTATGAAGGTAAAGCTGACGTTCGTTGCTGAAGCGGGGCTGAAAATAATCCGGCCTGCGGAATCCTGCACGCCGGTGCCGGGCGAAAGAATGGGATTGCCGCGTCCGCCCGGAGTCCATTGATAAAGCGCGCCGGTGGCCGGCAAGGATGCGATTTGAAAACTCAGCGTATCGTTGTTGACGTCGGTTCCCTGCAAAGTCACCACCATGTCACCCCCGGCCAGCCCGGGCGTGGTTTGGGCCAGCGCCTGCGGCGGCATATTGACCAGGGCCATGCAATGATATCCTCCCGCGGCAATCGCCACGGCGTTGCTCAAGCCGGACGGAACATTCGTCTGGCCCACGCTGTCGTCTCCCCAGGCGAACACCTGGCCCTGATTATTGAAGGCCATGCTGTGCAGATAGCCACTGGCTACTCCCAGCGCATATCCCGTAAGGGTGGGTTGATTCGTTGCCCCCGGGAGAATATCAATGCTGCCATCGGATTGAACGGACAGCGCCTGCCAGATCGCGCCGCAGACGGCCACGGTATTGCTCAAGCCCGCCGGCACTGAAGTGATCGCGCCCCAGGCGACGATGGTGCCGTCCGCCTTCAAAGCAAAGCTGGAATTATTCCCGGCCGCCACCGCCACGACGTTGCTCAAACCGGCGGGAATGTTCGTCACGCTTAAGCCGTAGGAATTTTCGCCCCAGGCTTCTACCGTGCCATCTGCCTTCAGCGCCACTGAATGATAGAGCCCCGCCGCGATCGCAATAGCATTGGTCAGGTCGGAGGGCACATTGGTCTGGCCGGTGTCACCCCGTCCCCACGCCACCACCTGCCCATCCTGGCGCAGCGCCAGGTCAAAATAAAATCCGTCCGCCACCGCCACCACATTGCTCGCGCTGGCCGGGACCATAGTCTCGCCATACATATCATCTCCCCAGGCCACAACATTTCCGGCGGTCGTGAGGGCCAGGGCGGAATAATATTCCCCGGAAATCGCCACGGCATTGGTCAGGCCGGCGGGGACGGGAGACAAACCTTCTCTCAAGTCTCCCCATTCCGTAATCCGGTGGCCCGTGGCCAAAAGCACCGGGCCTCCGTAGGCGATCCCGGCAGAATTGCTCGCCACCAGCCGGCACCAAAAAGCGGATTGCGGCGGCAGATTGCTGATTCCGGAAGAGATCCGTACGACGCCAAAGCCGGCGCCGGCATCGAAGGGGGCATTGGTCTGGCCGTAGCTGCTGTTCGTTCCCCACTCAAACCACGCAGTGGTTTCCAGTCCATTCGGCACGACCATGCCGTTTAACATCGCATTGGTATCGGTCACCGGCCCGGCAGCCTGGGTCTGGGCAAAAGGCGCCGCAGCCTGGGCGTAAGCATTCGTAGAAAGCAGAAAAAAACTGGCGATAAGAATGGAAAACCAAAGCCACGGCAAAGGATTTCCCGCTAACGTTTTCATCCATGATTTCCCTTCTGACTGGCTGTTCATGTTGTGACCGAACGGTTTAGGGTTGTCCCGTCATTCTGCACAGAAATTGAGGGAAATGTCAAGCTGATTTGCAGTCGTCGAGAGGCTCCAGCGCGTTGGTAGACGATATTTAGGATGCCCGCTCAAAGGCGCAACGCTTGTATCGCCTTGCTGCAGAAATAATCCTCATCGCCGCCAGCGCGGTCGGCCTGAACGTTCCTGCCGTGGCCGCCCACCGTGATCTTGTGAACGCTGCGACTGACCGTGCGAACGTTGCGGCTGGCCTTGTGAACGCGGCGGATGACCTGGATGGGGCGGACGCTGTGGGCCGCGCTGAAAATGGCGCCGTTCATCCGCCGGATTAAATGCCGGCGCTGCCTGCGAATAATTAAATCCTTCCGCTTTTTTCCGGACGAGGCCGCGGCCGATGAACCGTTCCAGCGCCCGCAGTTCGCCATGGTCTTCTGACGTCACAAAGCTGATCGCATCGCCTACCGCATGCGCCCGGCCGGTGCGCCCGATGCGATGCACATAATCCTCCGGGTGCATCGGAAAATCGTAGTTCACGACGTGCGAAATGCCGTCCACATCGATGCCGCGCGCCGCGATATCCGTCGCTACCAGCACCCGCACGATGCCATCCTTAAAATCCTTCAACGCCCGCAAGCGCTGGTTCTGCGAGCGGTTGGAATGCAGCGTCGCGCAACGCACGCCTTTTTCCTCCAGTTGCCGCGCAAGGCGGTCCGCGGCATGTTTCATGCGCGAGAACACCAGGACCATATCCATCTGGGGGTCTTGCAATAGATGCAGCAGCAGCGACGTCTTCAAATGCCTCGGCACATCATAGACGAGTTGGGTAACGGTCTGGGCCGGGTTCGCGCGCCGGCCGATTTGGATGGTTTTCGGCGCCTGTTGAAATTCACGCGTGATCGACTCGATTTCCTTCGATAGGGTCGCGGAAAACAGGAGCGTCTGTCGTTGTTTGGGCAATTGTTGCACGATGCGCCGGATGTCCGGTAAAAAACCCATGTCCAGCATGCGGTCGGCTTCGTCCAGCACGAGAAATTTCAATTGCGAGAAATCGGCGCAGCGCTGCCTCATCAAGTCCAGCAGCCGCCCGGCACACGCGATGACCACGTCCGTGCCCGCGCGCAACGCCTTGATTTGCGGGTGTTCGCCCACGCCGCCGAATACCGTGGCGACGGTGAGCGGCAGATGCTTCGCATAAGCCCGCACGTTCTCTTCGATTTGCACCACCAGCTCGCGTGTCGGCGCGATGATCAGGACTTTGGTGCCCCGGCGTTGGTTCGGCTGGGTCGCCAGCCGGGTGAGGATGGGCAGCGTGAACGCCGCCGTCTTGCCTGTGCCGGTCTGCGCAATTCCAATGAGGTCTTGCCCCGCGATGATCGGCGGGATGGCGGCGGACTGGATGGGTGTCGGCTCCGTGTAACCGGCTTCTGTGATCGCCCGTAAAATTTTGGCATCAAGGCCAAGTGCGCGAAATGGCATAAAGACGGAGGATAGCACAACCGAAGCCGATGGCACGCAATTAAACGGGGGCAGGCGTGGCGATGCGAATAGCTCCAGCGCGGTTAGATGTTATGTACATCACGCTCTTCTAAGGAACGCAATTCATTGCGAACCTGCTTTGACATGATCTCAGTCCTGGTGAAGATGCTCTTCTCTTGCCAAATATAGTCGTGGCGCATTGCTAACTCCTTGAGCAGCCGAATGTCGGAAACATGCCGATATGCCCATAACCGCCAGCGAGGGATCTGGACTGCCCAAACCAGCCAGCTCCCTGTGATACTGATGGCGAACGCCGGCAATATCCAAATACCAGAGAGCCAATGGTAATACGCCAGCACCATGCACGTACCGGGAAGAACAAAGAACACGATTAACGATGGAAGTTTGACGGTCCAAAATGCCCGTTTCAGAGCCTTCTCAGGACTTATGTTTGGCAAGCTGTCCATGACGCCTATTGATCTAAAGTAGAGCTGCTGGCTCTAACTAGTGTATAACTCGAATCATCCGTAAACTCAAGGGGCAGCCGGAGTTGGTTTCAGAGCGGGGTTAGGCCCATTTTTTGGCCATTGCTCATCATAAGACTCCGGGTATTTCTCATTGCTCAACATCCTTCGAACCCCTAGCGGCCAAACCCGTAATAAAACTAATCTTCGCTGTTTCTGATTATCAAAACAATCCAGCTGAACCAGGGTGAACTCCGTCTTGACTCCCCTTCTTCCATCCGGCCTGCGTTCAAATTCCATCTGCCATCTGGCTCTGTTGATCTTTAAACCGTGCCGGCTGCAAAACCTCCGGGCATGTCTAATGCAAACGCGGTCCAAAATGCAGTGAACAACCCAGGCGACATACATCAAAGCTATAGAAAAGATGACAAAAACAACGATCCCTAAAATCGTTAACATTACTCGGTGCATGATGCGCCTATTGACCTAAAGTTGAACTGCGTGGCTATAACGCTTGATAATGATTATATAACTCAAACCACCTATAAACTCAAGGAGCAGCCGGGCTCGATGCGCCGGCTGCTTCAAGCAGGGCAACAATCATTTGGTTCACCGGGGCAGGGATGCCGTGTTTGCTTCCCAGGCGGATAATGACGCCATTGCGGGTATCAATTTCCATGGGCCGTCCGGCGATGCGGTCGGCATGTAGTGAATTGATCGAATCCGGCGGTGATTTTTGATAGCGATCCACCACCCAGTCAACCACCGTATCGTCCAGCGACGCGCCTTCGGCCTTGGCGACAGTGACGCATTCGCGGACGAGACCGCGCATGATTTCCGCAATGTGCGGCTGGCGCGAAATCCCCGCCGGTTTTAAGACCAATGCGGAAACCGCCCCGGCGCAGTTGATGGCGAGTTTGAGCCAGAGGGCGGTTTGAAAATCGGATACGGAGATCACCTCAAGACCGGTCTGGTCAAAGAGACGCGCAAATTCCTGGCCATTCGGGCTGGCAGGGACGGTCAGTTGCCCGGCACGGCGTTGTCGGAAAAATCCCGCCGCTTCACGTTCCACCGGCATATCCACAATCACCGGCACAATCCGCGACTCGGGAAAATAAGGCGCGAAACGTTTGATATGCTCCACCCCGTTCTGCATGACTGCAAGGCGCGTTTCCGGGCCCATCAGAGGTTTGAACCAGGCGGCGGCGGCCGGTGCGTCGTAAGTTTTAGTGGCCACCATCACCCAATCCACCGGACAGCCCTGCGGCGGGGAAGTGAAGACTTCCGGCGTGGCCGTCATTTTGCCTTCCGGAGCTTCGAGAATGAATTGGGGAACGGCAGAACGGGCGCAAACGACGACGTTATGGTCTTTCACTTGTGCCAGCCGCACGATGACGGTGCCACCAATGGCACCCGGGCCAATGACCGCGATGCGTTTCATTACTCGATGATATATTCTTTTTTATGATTGTGGAATGCGGAGTTGCCAAAAATTTGTCGTGATTTTTACCTCGTTTGACAGGTGCGTAAATTCTCTCTATGTGCATGGCGTCTATCAACTAATCACCACTAACCATCCACATGCGATTGCGGTAGTGACTACCTTCCTTTTTCCCCGGCCCTCATGGTAAAATGCCAATGTTTGCCACGTTCGTGGCAGGACGTGTTAGAGCACACGTTGTGTTCTTTGACATAGGGCGTTTGTCCGGAGCTCCAGCGGAGCGACATATTTGTAGTTTGCCCCAGCCCAAATAATTCTCAAGCCCTGCAAGGGCGACCGATGATAGCCCGGGGTAAGCGCGAGTCTGAGAGCGCGCCGCCCCGGGTAATAGCGTTCAAAAAAATAAGCCGCTAATTCCGAAGCCGCGCGACAGCGCGAATTTAATATGCGGCCAGGTTAAGGCATGACCCACATCCGGCAGCCGGTTGTAGGCATTGCAAGGTAAAGCAAGCTATTGCAAACCATTGCAAAGTAATGCAAGGGGATTTTAGAAAAAAAGAATGTTTAAATGGTTTGGCCGAGTGGCGAACGGGTGCAAGCCCAGGCAACCCTAGGCAAGGCTATGCAAGCCTAGGCAAAGCCCCCCGGGGGGCTCCCGTTTCAACGTTTTGACCCTTTAACGTTTCAACGCGAACAAGTCTGGAAGCCCACGGAAGGCTACGGAAGGGGGGTGGGGTGCGGAAGCCGCAGCAAAAATTCGTGTTAATTAGCGAAATTTGTGTAAAGGGCTCTTTCTTGTTTCCATGGAAAATCCAGACTGTTTGCTTGATTTTTTGAACTGAATCGCCAGTTTGGAATCAAAGTACGGACGTACGCAGGGAATCCTGCCTCGGAAATTTATGCCAGCATTACCACTTGATGATAAACGATGGGTTGAGCTTTGGAGCAGTGAAGGGCCAGCCAGAAACATGCCCCAGCAGATTGCCTATTTACTCGAGCACCCGGATGATATCGAAGCATTGGGTTATTTGAATAACGCGGCCTGTTCCGACGGCATGGCGTGGTCGGGCGGTTTTGCCGCGATGCCGTACCTCGTTGACGTAGCCCGCAAACTGCCGCCCGCGAAACGCCGGGATGTGCTGGCGACGATTGGCTGGATTGTCACGGCGGCGTCGTTTGAATCGGACGATGCCCATGCGCGATTGGTGCCGTACCTGGAGGAAAGTTATTACCAGGCTATCCGGGATTGCCAGCCGTTGCTGGCGGAAGCGCTCCAATGTGAACAAAGCGAGAGAGATTTTGCGGGTTTGCTTTTTACGGCGGCGGCGTTGAACGGCCATCCGCAACTGGCCGCAGTCCTGGCCAACTTGGATTCCTGCGAACATTGCAGCGGGATTCTAGGCTGGGCGTAAAGGCAAGACGGTCACTGATGGTGTTTCTTGAGCTTGAAAACGACGACGTCCGGCTTGGGATGCGTCGCGATAATGCCTGCCTGGTCGCGAAGAATTTTTTCGATGAATTTGATGGCCTGGGACCGTGTCATGGCGGGATACGGGGGGATCTTCAACATAACCGTGCTTTCATACACATTGTCGTCGGCCTGGGTTCTTACGCTGGACAACTGTTCGTAAACTTGAAGCAATTGCGGCACGCTGCGGTACACCGTACTGGTATTTGGTGGGGTCCGCAGCTCGGGTTGATTCACTGGGGTCGATGACGAATGGGACTGCGAGGTGGAGCAGCCCAGGCCCAGCAGGAGAAGCGACAAGGTTAAGATGAAGATTCGCGTCATAAAAATATAATTTAATAACTTGTTAGTGACGAACGCCTCACCGGGATTTCTTTGGTGGCCAAAAAATCTTTGACCTGCCCGACGGTATAATTGCCAAAGTGAAAGATGCTCGCCGCCAGGACTGCATCGGCTTTGCCATCGAGCAACACTTCCGCCATGTGTTCCAATGAACCGGCTCCGCCACTGGCCACAACCGGCACACCCACGGATTCGCTGACACGGCGCGTAATTGCCAAATCAAAACCCGCGCGCGTGCCGTCGGCATCGATCGAGTTTAAAACAATTTCGCCCGCGCCCAGTGCAACGGCCTTGCGCGCCCAGTCCACGGCGTCCAGCCCGGTGGCTTTACGGCCGCCGTGGGAAAACACTTCCCATTTGTCCGGTGCGACGCGTTTGGCGTCAATGGAAACGACGATGCACTGGCTGCCGAATTTCTCCGCGCCCGCGCGAACCAATTCCGGATTGCCCAGCGCCGAAGAGTTAATGCTGATTTTATCCGCGCCGGCACGAAGCATGATGAACATATCATCCACGGATTTGATGCCGCCACCCACCGTGAGCGGCATAAAGCATTCATCCGCCGCACGTTCAATCACGTCTACCATCGTCGCGCGACCGTGCGCGCTGGCGGTGATATCAAAAAAAACCATTTCATCGGCGCCCTGTTCATTATAGCGCATGGCCAGTTCCACGGGATCGCCGACATTTCGGAGGCCGCCCTCTTCAGCTTTTCCAAACTGGATACCGCGGGTGACCTGTCCGGCATGGACGTCCAGGCACGGAATAACGCGTTTTGCAATCACGCTATCATTGAAAACGCTGCGGGGCCGCAAAGCAAAAGAAAACGGTTAACTTCCCGCCAAATTGACCGATAACTGAACGCCGTTTTGATATAATTAACTTTTTTGAACGTCAACCGGGCGGGAAGTTTCAAAGGGATAGTGGTTAACATTTGTTAAACCATTATCAATGAGATGTTTGAATATTCAAATACGGCATACGAAATGCTAATACTGAGTACAACGCATGAGCGCACGTCAAATCGAAGGCGATTATCAAGAATCAAAGGGATGGGGCAACCAGGGTCTAGCCAGGAACGATATTCCCGCTCAGTCTTCAGCCGATTTGTCGCCGCGCTTGCGAGATAACCCCCAATCGCCATATTCCATGAACCCGACCGAAGTCCCCGAAAAGTCCTTAATTCCTGCTCTTTTTCAAATCGCCGCGCGCGCCGATGATATCGAATCGGTTCGTGCGCTGAAACGCGCCCTGGCCTCCAGCCGGACGCCCCTCGCCGAGATGATGCTCGATGCTAAACGGGTGGAAGGGATATTAAAATCGCTCGGTAAAAAGAAAAAAGCCGTCCGCCGCATCGCTTCCGTCCGTCTCGAAAAGAAGCTTTCCCTCAATGGCGGGGCCATTGCCTAAGGGAAAAACCTCGGGAAATAAAGGACTTCAAGCGTGTCAACGTTCTGCGTTGTCACTGTCCCATTATTGGAAAGTCACTACTGCCATTTATCCGTAAAGCCGTTTTCGCAGGGAGCGAATGAGGCTTTCCGGCAGGAGACGACGAAGGTATTTAGCGCCGGTCCAGGTCATGAAGCGCTCCACTTTTATTTCCCTGTGCGTTTTTTCGATGAGCGGATCCGGTTCAGTGAAGAGCTTAATGATGGCGATCACGGATTCGTTTAATGTCGGAGGATATAAAACACCTATGCCGGAAACCGTTCGCCAGAGAATGGCATGGTGCATGTCCGGATGCTCCCGGCAGATCCGGTCAAAGCAGGACTTCATTTTGAAATTGAGGACGTCGTGAAAAATATAGACCGACTTGTTGTTCCCGAATTTCCAGCACGCTTCGAAATCCAATGCCTGTTGGGCTTCGGTATGCAGTCCATCAATAAAAAATAAATCCACCTTCCCATCCAGGTGCTTTTGCACGGTGTCCGGAACCGCTTGCGGGGAGAAGCCCAGGACGACCGTGAGATTGAGCCCTTCCTCGCGGGCGATGCGTTCGGTAAGTTTATTGCCTTCTGAATTATCAACGCCCTCGGTCCCGGCATCAATGGTAACTACCTTTGCGTTGGGATTTAAAACGGAAAGCAAAACGGTGGAAAGACCGAAGGCATTGCCGATGACCAATATCCGGGATGGTTGCAATTCGGCCGACAAGCAGCCAAAGAAAAACATTTCGATGAAAGAGACTCCTCCCGCGACACCCACTTTGGTGCCATCCAGGAAAATGCTCGAAAAGGGAAGATTGCGATAGTAGTTGCAGTTAAAGTGCCATGGAGAAAGACCCGTGCGCACGGCGAATCCCCTGCTTTGATACATCTGGAGAGTTTTGGCTATCAGGTTTGGGTTCATGTCTGTTAGTTATGTTCAAAACATCGTAAGCGCCAGTTCGATGGCTGAGGCTACGCTTTTTTACGGCGCAAAACAAGACCGGTAACGGCCGAACCCCGGAACCGCGATGGCGCGGCTGGCGGGAAACATAGTTTTGTCCTGCTTTTTGCGCTTCACAAAAGCCCGCGAAGTTTCAGAATGGTTGCAGAAACCAGCAGTACGACATTTGGTTGATTATCCATTGAAGGCATTTATAGTCGTTTTATCTATGAAAAAAATCATTCCCCACTATTGGACCATGCTCATGGCTTTGTCCGCGGCATTGGTATTGTCCGGTTGCCAGACGCAGAAACCCGAAGCGGCTTCCACCGCTCCTGCGGAAAAAGCAAATACCATGGCGCAAACCGCGCAAACTCCGCAGGATAATTCCGCGACGGCCGGCACACCCACTGCGCCTGCCGTGGTCGTGCCGCCCAACACGGTATTCCGGGTAGACGCCGGTTCGGACGCTCCCTTCACCGATTCCGAGGGCCACGTATGGCTGGCGGACCAGGGCTTTAGCGGCGGCGATATCATTACCCGGGATCCGGACACGAAGATTACTGGAACGAAGGACACGGGAATGTTTATGACCGAACACTACGGCATGGATTCTTTTTCCTGTAAAATTCCCAACGGTAAATACACGGCCAAACTTTATTTTTGTGAAACGTACGATGGCATTGCCGGACCGGGCCAGCGGGTTTTTTCCTTAAACGTGCAGGGGCACGAATTCAAAGATTTTGATGTTTGGGTCAAAGCCGGCGGCCCCGGCAAACCCTATGTGCTCACGGTGCCGGTGGAGGTCACCGATGGCGTATTCAAAATTGATTTTACCACCCAGACTGAAAATCCCGAAATCAACGCCATCGAAATCATTCCCAATTCCTGATTCAGGGCGCCGCGGGCGCGGTTTCAGAAATCAAATGGCGTATGAGACTTTTTCTTTTGTTCGCGCTCGTTTTTTATTGCGCGCAATTTGAACTGGCGGCGGACGACGGCCATTGGGTGACGACGTGGGGGTGCGGTCCCCAACTAACCGAACCTAAGAATTTGCCGCCGGCGCCCCTGGCCAATAGCACGCTCCGCCAATTCGTTTATGTCACGCTGGGTGGAAATCATCTGCGCGTAAGGTTGTCCAACGCCTACGGAACCAGCCCAGTCGTGATCCATTCGGCGCACGTAGCCTTGGCCGCCGGGACCGGCAGTGGCGGACAAGGTGAGATTAATACCACTACAGATGTGGCGCTGGCATTTCATGACATGCCTTCAGTGACGATTCCCCCCGGGGAAACTATTTACTCCGATCCTTTGGACTTCACTCTGCCGGTGCTGACGAATCTCGCCATCACTATTTATTTTGGCGATGTGTCGGCCACGAGCATTAACGGCCATCCGGGTTCGCGCACCACTTCATTCATCCAGGACAACAATGTGGTGAGCGCGGCAAGCCTGCCGGAGGCTTCGAAGACGGCGCATTGGTACATTATTACCGGAGTTGATGTGCTGGCGGATCATTCGAGCAAAGCGCTCGTAGTGCTGGGAGATTCGATCACGGATGGCCGCGGCACTACCACGGATGGAAACAATCGGTGGCCGGATGATCTGGCACGGAGATTTAACACCAACGCGCCGACGGCCTGGGTGGCGGTGGTTAACATGGGCATTGGTGGCAATGGAATCTTTGGCGGGCTGGGGCCGGCGGCACAAAAACGGTTTGACCGCGATGTCCTTAGCCAAAGCGCGGCGCGCTGGCTCATCATCTTTGAAGGCGTCAACGATATCGGCGGCGACCACAGCGGGACCGTCGCGACCAATCTGATTTCCGCCTATCAAGAATTCATCAACAAAGCGCATGCGCATGACCTGGTGGTTTACGGTGCAACGATCACGCCCTTTGGAAAAAGTTTCTACGATTCTGCGCTGCATGAAGCTGAGCGGCAAACGGTCAATGCCTGGATCCGCACCAACAGCTTGAGTGATGGCGTGATTGATTTTGACGCGGCGGTACGCGACCCGGCGATCCCGGCGAATCTGCTGCCGGTTTACAACAGCGGCGACAGTTTGCATCTGAACCCGGCAGGGTACCAGACGATGGCCAATGCCATTGATCTTAACCTGTTCACCCATTAAAACCGTGCCTGCCCGGAATTTTAATTGTGTGAGGCAAATTTCTCTTCGCAGTGTATCGGGATGGGCCTGGTGTTTTTGCTTCATTCTTTTATTCATCGGTGCGCGTTCAGCATTTGCGGCTGATTCGCCGCGTGAACGGATTCCCATTAACAATGATTGGCGCTTCACGAAAGGGGACCCGGCTAATGGCTCGACAGGCATGTTTTGTAACATATGGGCGCGAAAGCCAATTTCCGATGAAGCCAACACCGATTCAGTCAAAGACAATACTAATGCGCCGCTTCCGGTGATAGAGCAATGGGTTTTGCCAACTGGCAATGGCTTTATCAAAGATGCGGCGAAGCGGCAGGTGCGGCCAGATGGAAATTTTGGCGATGATATCGCTTACATTCAGCCGGACTTTGATGACAGTTCATGGCAGCAAATCAATCTGCCTCATGATTGGGCCATTGAAGGACCGTTTACGCATGCCGGCGGCGGCGGTATGGGCCGCCTGCCAACAGCGGGGGTAGGGTGGTATCGCAAGGAATTGGAAATTCCCGCCAGCGATTCCGGCAAGCAAATTTTTTTGGACCTGGACGGGGCGATGTCGTACGCCGTGGTTTGGTTGAACGGCCAACTGGTCGGCGGCTGGCCCTATGGCTACGCGTCGTGGCGGGTGGATTTGACGCCTTATGTGAAGCCTGGCGGGACCAATGAACTCGCTATCCGGCTGGATAATCCGCCCGATTCGTCACGCTGGTATCCGGGCGGGGGAATTTACCGGAATGTCTGGCTGGTTAAAACCGCGCCGGTGCACGTAGCGCATTGGGGAACTTATATTACGACCCCAGAAGTTTCGGCATCGTCCGCCACCGTAAATTTAGAAGTGACGGTGGACAATGATTCGGAGCAAAGTGCGAGTGTCGTGGTCTCGACGAAGATTTTCTCTCTCGATGAAAATGGAGAAAAAAGTGGCCGCGCCGTGGCTGAGATTGCGCCGGTAAATTTGGAAATCGCGCCCGGAACCAACGCCATGGCCGCAGGCAGTGGCGTGGTCCTCAATCCAAAACGCTGGGGGCCGCCGCCGCAACAAAAACCGAATCGTTATGTGGCCGTAACAACTATTACCCAAAACGGAAAAGTAATGGATGTTTATGAAACGCCGTTTGGGATTCGCACGATTAAATTCGACCCGGACAAAGGATTTTTTATCAATGGCGAGCACATCCTGTTAAATGGCGTGTGTGATCATCATGATTTGGGCGCGCTCGGTGCGGCGTTTAATTATCGCGCCTTGCAACGGCAGTTCGAAACCCTCCAGGAAATGGGCTGCAACGCGCTGCGTACGAGCCACAATCCGCCCGCGCCAGAGTTTCTTGAGCTGGCCGACCGGATGGGTTTCCTCGTTATGGATGAAATGTTCGATTGCTGGCAGCGCAAGAAAACGCCGTATGACTTTCATCTTATTTTCGACGACTGGCATGAGCAGGACATGCGCGCGCAAATCCGGCGCGATCGAAATTCGCCGTCAGTGATTATGTGGAGTATCGGCAACGAAGTCGGCGAACAATTTACCGGGACGAACGGAGCCGCCCTGGCCCGGCTGCTCTGTGATATCGTCCATGACGAAGACCCGACGCGTCCAACCACGAGCGCGATGAATTGGGCGCATCCGACCGATCCGCTTCCGGGTGTCGTGGATATTATCGGTTTGAACTACCAGGGCGCGGGAGTCCGCCGCAACCCGCCCCAATATGACGCGTTTCATGAGAAGTTCCCGGACAAATTTATTTTTGGCAGCGAAACGGCGTCGGCCTTGAGCAGTCGTGGCGAATATATGTTTCCTGTTACGAACGTATCCGATGCCGTGGTTGGACCGAAGTCAGGTGAAGACATGACCCGGCATGAGGTCAGCGCGTATGAATTATATCGGGTGCCCTTCGGTGCCTCGGCGGACAAGGTCTTTAAATCGCAGGAAGAGCATCCATTTGTCGGTGGCGAATTTGTCTGGACCGGATGGGATTATCTGGGAGAGCCGACGCCGTTCGATTACTCGCGAAGTTCGTACTCCGGCATTATTGACCTGGCTGGTTTCAAGAAAGACCGGTTTTATTTGTACCAGGCGCATTGGCGCCCGGATTATCCGATGGCGCATATTTTGCCGCACTGGACCTGGCCGGAGCGCGTGGGACAAATCACGCCGGTTCACGTTTTTACCTCCGGTGACGAGGGCGAATTGTTTCTGAATGGCAAATCGCTCGGGCGAAAAAAGAAGGGCCCTTATGAATATCGCCTGCGTTGGGACGATGTCGTGTATGAGCCCGGTACGCTTAAAGTAGTGACTTACAAGGACGGCAAAAAATGGGCCACGGATGAAGTCAAAACCGCCGGGACGCCGGCCGGACTCAAGCTGGAGCCCGACCGCGATACCATCCGGGCGGATGGCAGTGATTTATCTTTTGTGACGGTGACCGTGACCGACAAGGATGGCCGGCCGGCGCCACGCGCGGACAATCCTATTCACTTTGAAATCGAAGGGCCGGGGGAAATCGTGGCGACGGATAATGGGGATCCGGCGAATTTTGAATCATTTTCATCTCATGACCGTAAAGCGTTTAACGGGCTTTGCCTGGTCATCATTCGTACGAAGGCCAATCACCCGGGAAAAATTACCATTACCGCCACAGCGGATGGATTGAAAGCGGGAGAAGTTTCCATTAAGTCGAAAAAGAATATATGAGCTCGCATAAGATCCATCCGGGAAAATATCTGTTGTGGCTGGTTGGTTTTCTCACCTGTGCATTGGCCCTGCCGGCCCATGCCCAGAGGCATTACAAAAGCTTTATCGTCTCCACCTATGCCACGCAGCGGACGGTGCAAAGCCTGATGAATGGCGAGATGGATCCTGCGGAAACCTGGTCAAATCTGACCCGCAATCTCAAGGTTGATAAAATTTATATCGAGGTGATGCGCAATCACACGCTTGTGGATGAAGCCGCGCTGGAAAAACTCAAAAAGTTCTACCAGTCCCAGGGAGTGGAAGTCTGCGGCGGCCTGGCTTTCAGTGTCAGCGAAGCCAACGGTTACCAGGGATTTGATTATGCCGACCCGGAAAACCGCGCCTTCGCCAAAAAAGCCGTTGAAATGGCCGCCCGCCATTTCGACGAAATCCTGCTGGACGACTATTTCTTTTTCGACCGCAAAACTGATTATGACATCAAGGCCAAAGGCAGCAAGTCATGGACGCAATATCGCCTTGAGACGATGCGTGAAGTCACCCGCGATCTCATCGTCAATACGGCCAAAGCAATTAACCCCAAATGCAAAGTGATTATTAAGATGGCCAACTGGTACGACCAATACGGTGGCATGGGCAATGACACGGAAAAAGTTCCACTCATTGCCGATGGCATGTTTTCCGGAACCGAATCGCGCCTTTGGGTGGGTCAGGAACAACATCTGCAGCCGTACCTGAGTTACGAAATTATGCGGTTCATGGACAACCTTAAACCCGGCGTCAACAAGGGCGGCTGGGTGGACCAGGGTGGAGCTAATCCGATAGACCGTTATTCCGAGCAGCTTCTCGATACCGTCTTTGCGCGTTGTCCCGAGATGTGTTGTTTCAATTATGCCGGCATGCTATTTGCGATTCCGCGCGCGGCGATAACCAATCGCCCGTGGGCGGATCAAGCCACCACTCTCGATTTCAACGAGGTATTGAAAACCATCCCTCCGAATGCCAATCCGGTCTTTGCCGATGTCGCTGGTTATACGCTCGCCCAGGCGGACAAAGTGCTTGCGAATGTAGGCAAGCCCGTGGGCATCAAGAGCTACACGCCTTATCATGCGACCGGTGAGGAGTTCTTGCACGATTATCTGGGCATGATTGGCTTGCCCATGGATATCTTCCCCCAATTTCCTTCGGATGCGAACATGGTCCTCTTGACCGAACAGGCCAAATCCGATCCGCACATCATTCAAAAAATTAAAAACCAACTCGAAGCGGGCAAATCGGTGTGTGTCACCTCGGGCTTTGTGCGCGCCATGCAAGGGAAGGGCATCGAAGATATTTGCGAAATCGAATCCACTGGCGTTACAGTGCCCATCCAACGTTTTACCTTTGCCACCGGCCCCGGTTCGCCCTTTCGAGCCAGGTTCCGTTTTACCGGCGCAGCGCAGGCGGATTTACTTTCGTTTTCCAATTCACTTGTAGCTCCCCGCGATATTCTGATCCCTGAAATCAAGTACTTCAATATCCTGACGCATGATGCCTGGGGCGATGTCCTGGGTGTTTCCCCCGGCGGCACGACGTATCCCATTCTCCTCTCCTGCGATTATTCGAAAGGCAAACTCTTTATCCTGACCATCCCCAATGATCCCGCGGATCTTTATGCCTTTCCTCCGACGGTTCTCTCGGTCATCCGCGAAGTGCTGAGTTCGGCTGAACCAGTCTGTCTGGAACGCGCGCCGGCACAGATCGCTTTATTCCGCTACGACAACAGCACATTCATCGTCCAAAACTATCTGCCGACTGCGGCCGAGGTGACGGTTTCCGTTGCGGGCAAAATAACATCAATTCAAAACCTGCTCACGGGTGAAGAGATTGAACCTGCTTCGGCAAATAATAACAATGACGGGTTTGCCATTCGTTCCGGCCAAACGCCACGCACATCCTTTACCTTTACCGTACTACCACATTCCTACATGGCTTTCGTTGCCAGGTAAGAAACCAGTTAACGTTAATGTAGCCACTTTAGTCCTTGAGTATCAACGGTGTAGCCACTTTAAAAAATTTGTAGCCAGTTGTGTAGCCACTTTAGTTGTTGGACATCAACGATGTAGCCAGTGTAGCCACTTATATACGAATATACCATTTATGCGGATGTCGGTTTGACCGGTATTTTCTTCACCGTCACTTTTGTGCCTTAACGTGGCGTTACCCGTGCTTGCGTTGCTCTGAAATTCTGTTATATCTTGCTTCCTGCGTTTCACAAAGCATTTGTGAATTTTGGTTGCCGATGTGGCGGAATTGGCAGACGCGCTAGACTCAAAATCTAGTACTCGCGAGAGTGTGTGGGTTCGACCCCCTCCGTCGGCACCATTAAGATACGGGGTTTCTCAAAGGCGGTTGACTTGTTGTCACAACGTTACAGTTAGCCGGTCCTTTTCAGGAAATTCTTGCTGGTCTAAGCCCCCGCGCTATCCGCCTATCGCTATCATAGGGCGATTTGGCTGGTATACACCGCGAAATTGATGTTCCAACGGTTTCACTCGCAATGCTTGCAGAAAAATGTTTCGCAAGGCTTCTTCGTCATGGGACTTCCGCAACGCTTCGCGTAAATCGATTTCCCCATGATCGCCCAGGCAGGGACGAATTTTGCCGTCCGCCGTCAGGCGCATCTTGTTGCACGCTTCGCAGAAATGCAGGTTGGTCAACGCGCCGATGAAGCCAACCAGCGCCCCGGTCTGTTTCAACAGATAATATTTCGCCGGGCCGTGGCCGATTTTTGTTTCGGGTTGCGGGATTAATTCATCGTGCCGGGCTAATAGTTGCATCGCTTCACCCGCCGGCAGAAAATTTGCTTCGGTCAAAACGTCCGTCCGTGTCAACGGCATCAGTTCAATGAACCGTAACGGCAGTCCGTGTTCCGCCGCGAACAATGTTAGCGGCCAGATTTCCTGCTCGTTCACGCCGCGCATGAGGACGCAATTCAATTTTACCTTGTCGAATCCCGCTTCGATGGCTGCGCGAATGCCGGCCAGCACCGCTTCCACCTGGCCGCCGGTCACCCGCTTGTAGATCTCCGGGCTCAGCGCGTCCAGGCTTACATTCACCGCGGTGACACCCGCTTCGTGCAACGCGGGCGCCAGTGACGCCAATTTTATTCCGTTCGTGGACAACCCTATTACCTCCACGCCCGGGCTTTTACTCATCCCGCGAACGATTTCTAAAATATCATGGCGTACCAGCGGTTCACCGCCCGTGAGGCGGAATTTGCGGAAGCCCAGGCCGGCGGCAACCCGGACAACGCGGACGATTTCATCCGCGTTGAGATGGTCCTGCAGGCGTTCCCAGCCCTTGTAACCCTCCGGCATGCAATACAGGCAGCGCTCGTTGCATCGATCCGTGATCGAGATGCGTAGGTAATCAACTTTTCGTCCAAACGAATCCATTTTGACAAATCATTTATGCACATCTTCCCCGCGCAGATGCGCCACGCCTTCGCGAATCGCCGGCGCCAGCACCTCGAGGCATTCGCGAATCGCCCGTGGTTTGCCGGGCAAATTAATAATCAGTGAATTTCCCCGCGTGCCAGCCAGCGCGCGCGATAAAATCGCCGTTTTTACGATCGCAAATGAATGCACGCGCATCACTTCGCCAAAACCCGGCAATTCCTTTTCCAAAACGGGCCGCGTCGCTTCCGGTGTCACATCGCGCGCCGCGATCCCCGTCCCGCCGGTGGTCATGATCAAATCGCATTTCAGATCATCGGCAAACTTTTTCAATGTTGCGGTAATCAAGGCAACCTCGTCCGGTACGATCGCCGATTCAAATTTAATCCCCTCGCCAAAAAATTCACCTAAAACTTTTTCAATTTCCGGCCCGCTCAAGTCGGCATAAACGCCCGCTGAGGCGCGGTCGCTGATAGTGATGCGCCCGATTTTCATTCTTTGATTTTTTCTACTACATGGATGCCCTCGATGCGCATCGTTTTATCTACGGCCTTGCACATGTCATAAAGCGTCAACGCCGCTATACTCACGCCCGTTAATGCTTCCATCTCTACGCCCGTTTGCGAAACCGTCTCCGCCGCGCAGATGATCTCAATGGCATTGTGCCGGACCTTGAAACTGACTTCCACATGGTTCAATCCGAGCGGATGGCAGAGCGGAATCAAATCGCCGGTTTTCTTCGCCGCCTGGATTCCCGCAATCTGGGCCACCGTCAGGACGTCGCCTTTGGGCAGTGCGTTTTTCTTTAACGCGCGGATCGTTGCCGAAGCGCAGAGCAATTTCCCTGCCGCCACTGCCCGGCGCGGTTGGAGAGGCTTATGGCCTACATTCACCATGCGCGCGCTGCCGCGTTTATCCAAATGCGAAAAAATTTTGCTCATATTGGTAAAAATTCTACTTTCGCTCCGGTATCCATCGGGTCGCTGTTGGGCGGTACACGAATCAAGGCATTCGCCTCTGCCAGGCATGTTGTATCGCCGGAACTCATCCATTTTAACGGGTGTAAACCGTGGCTATCCCATCGCGTGGGCCAAAAGGTTTCACGTGAGTTGGGCGCGTCATCGAATTTTGATGCCAGTGTTCCCGTGAGAAATTTATGGGCCTGTGCGCCGGTCAATCCTCTTAACGCCGGTGCGACGAATAAATGAAAACAAACAAAGTGTGACACCGGATTTCCCGGCAGCCCGAATGCGATTTGCCTGCCGCTCGTTCCAAAAATTAATGGCGCACCGGGCCGTACATTCAGCCGGCTGAAGACAATTTCAAAACCCAAATGCGCCAGCAGTTCACGGGTAAAATCTTTTTCTCCAACGCTGGCGCCGCCGGAAATTAAAAGCACATTCACATTCTCAATCTGTGATTTGAATTTTGCGATTTGAGATTTGGCTTCGTCAAGATTTTCCCGTAAATGGCTTTGAAAAATATCGCATGGAAATTTTTCCAGCATGGCCCGAACTAAAATTGAATTGCTATCGCGGATTTGCCCGGGCTTCGGTGTTTGATCCGGCGGCACAACTTCGTTTCCGGTTGTGAAATGAGCGACTCGCAATCGCGGGCTAACCAATGGCTTTACACAGCCAACCATGGCCAGCAGTGCCATTGTCCCGGCATTCAAATTCGTCCTGGCTTCCAAAACCGTCCCGCCGCCGCGGATTTCTTCGCCACGTTTGCGGATATTGGTTCCACTTTCACGAAAAAGAACTTTAATGCAATCGCCGGTGCGTTCCACGTCTTCCTGCATCACGACGCGCAGGTTTTCGCACGGCAGGGCAGAGCCGGTTGACACGCGCACCGCCTCGCCCAGCTTTAATTGTCGCGGTTTCCAATCCGCAGCATGCAACGTGTCAACCACGTGGAACATGTCACCCGAATCATCCTCCAGAATGGCGTAGCCATCCCGGGTGGAGCGATCGCACGCAGGAAAATCTTCTGATGCGCAAACTTTTTCACGCAGCACGCGGCCAAAAACTTCAGTCAGCGCCACGCGCGCGCCTGGTAACGGCTGGGCTTGCTCCTGAATATTCGCCAGCGCTTCATCCAGGGAAAGTGGTTTTGTTTGGCCGTTTGCAACGGAGGCCGGCGACAGCGGCTTTTTTTCCTGTTCCGCCTGCAATTCAGTCACCGCCCGCGCTTTCCAAATCGGCACGTTCTGCTTCAATTGGTTCATGAAATCTGTCAGCAGCGTAATTGCTTCGCCACGATGCGCCGATTCGATGCCCACATAAATCGCCGTGTCGCCCACTGGAATCACCCCAACCCGGTGAACTACTTTTACCGCAAGACAAGGATGCTTCGGAGAAAGCATTTCCAGGATGCGCCGGATTTCCCGCTCCGCCATTTCCGGATACGCTTCGTATTCCAACCTGGAAATGATTTTTCCCTTTTCCTCTCCCCGAACCACCCCGCGAAATTCCAGCCACGCGCCGTGGGTGCCCGGTGAACCCGGTGGATAAATCTTCTCCGGGATGGTCTCCCTTGTCAGTTGGATTTCGATTTCCATAGGATGTTTACCCGCCGGATACCGGTGGAATCAGCGCCACTTCATCGCCATCTAAAAACTGCGCATGAGGCATGGCATACTCGTGGTTGCGCGCCAGCCGCACGCTCGGACGATGTGCGGCCAGTTTAGGAAACAGTTTTAACAACTCTGCCCAAAATTGTTCCGTGCTCAATGGCGATTCCGTCTTTAATTCAGCCGAGTCGCAACCCGTCGCATCTTTCAATTGGGCGAAAAACAGAATTCGCATTGGAGTTTTTTTAACAACAATTTCAGCGGGGCACAAGATGGATGGGAGCCACCAGCCGGGCCACTTCCGCATTGGCCGGCCGGCTAAAAACATCCCTGATCGGCCCCGTCTGAACGACTTTGCCACCCGCCAGCACGACAATTTCATCCGCCAGGGCCAGCGCCTCATCGCGATCGTGGGTCACATAAAGCATCGGGACCCGGAACTCATCCCGGATACGGGTAAGATAAGGAATAATTTTTTCCCTCAAAGGCGCGTCGAGGCTTGAGAGGGGTTCATCAAGCAATAACAGGCGTGGCGACGCCAGTAACGCGCGCGCCAGCGCTACCCGCTGTTTTTCGCCGCCGGAAAGTTCTGTCACACCGCGCGGGACAAGAGGTTCAATCTCCAACACCTTCGCGACATGATCAAAGCTAAATGCTGAACCATTGCCATTGCCGGGTTTGTAGCCGTAAGAGAGGTTTTGGCGCACGGACAGGTGCGGGAATAAGGCCAGGTCCTGCGGTACATAGCCGATGCCGCGGTGCCGGCTTGGCACAAATAAGTTCCGCGAAGTATCTGTCAGGACCGTGTCCGCCAATTGGATGTATGCAGAGTCGGCGCGGCGCAGCCCGGCAATCAAATCGAGCAATGAAGTTTTCCCGGTGCCCGACGGTCCAAAAATGACCGTGACCCGGCCGGTAAGTTCCGCCTCCACTTTCAGTTTGAACGGCGCGAGCGGCAGGGAGATTTTTTTTAGTGACAGGTTCATTTAGCTTTCCTTCGCCGCATGACCAGTTCGCTGCTCCAAACCGCTAAAAACGCCAGCACTACGGAAATACCCAACAGCCGAAACGCCTCGGCATCCTGAAAGTCCTGTACCGATTGAAAAATCGTCAGCGACAATGTCGAAGTTCGACCCGGAATATTTCCGGCCACCATGATGGTCGCGCCGAATTCTCCCAGCGCCCGCGCAAACGCCAGCAGCATTCCGCTGATAATGCCCCGTAACGCCAGCGGCACAGAGATGGTAAAGAACACCCGCAAATTTCCCGCACCCAGCGTGCGGGCGATTTGTTCCAATCGGGGATTGACTCCTTCAAACGCAATTCGCGCCGAGCGCACCAGCAGAGGGAATGACATCACTCCCAAAGCCACCAGCACTGCACGCCAGGTGAAAATAATATCAAAGCCAAAATGGTTGTGGAAAAATTCGCCGATACCGTTCCTTCCAAAAAATTCCAGCAACAATAATCCAGTTGCCACCGGCGGCATCACCAGGGGAAGCGATATGAGAGTTTCCACCACCGATTTCCCGGGCCACTCATACCGCGCCAGTAGCCACGCCGCCCCCAGGCCGAACGGCAGAATCAGAATGGTGCTCAGCGCCGAGACCCAGGCGGTAAACCAGACGATTTGCCATTCTTCAACACTCATCAATCACGGATAACAAAACCAAACTTCTTAAAAACCTCTGCCGCTTTGTCTGAATTGAGGTATTTCAAAAATTTCTTCGCCGCTTCGGGTTGCCCCGACGCATTCAGCATCGCCATCGGATAACGAATATCCGGCCCGTCGGCAACCGGGACTTCATACGCAATCCGAACTCTTTTTGAGATGGCTGCGTCCGTTTTGTAGACGATACCGGCATCCGTGTTGCCGGATGCTACCGCCGCCAGTGCGCCGCGCACATTCTCTGTCGGCACTACTTTAGGTTCCACTGCATCCCATGCCTGATATTTTGTCAGCCACGCTTTCGCATAAACGCCAGCGGGCACGGCCTTGGGATCTCCCAAAGCCAGCTTGGTGATGTTGGTGCGGGTTAAATCCTGCGCGGAATCGATCTTTAAATCGCTATCCTGCGGCACCACTACCACCAGCGTATTGCCCAACCGGTCTTCGCGAGTGGCCGGGTCTATCAAATCCTTTTTCGCCAGGTAATCCATTTGCGTTTCATCGGCGGAGAAGAAAATGTCCGCGGGTGCGCCTTCGGCAATTTGCCTGGCCAGGATGCTAGACGCCTCGAAGTTAAATATTACTTTCTGCCCGGTCTCTTTTTGGTAATCAGCGCCAATCTCTTTCAGGCTGTCGGTGAGGCTGGCCGCCGCAAAGACTGTGAGGTCGGAAGCCTGGACGACAACCGCCGACAATACGATGCTGGTTGCTATCGCAATGATGAACTTTTTCATTGGCGGAACTATACTTATTCCTGTGCCTGGCCACGTAAAGGCGAAACTTCGCCTTTATACATTTGGCGATATAACGCGCGCGCCATCAGCCCTTCCTAAGCAACTTTTGAAATTTCTTCCAATCCGGCCGCACAGCGCCAATGCACTTTTGTTCCATCCGGCGATACAACATCAGAGTTTCCCGGCCTGCTTCTGTCAGAGACGCTCCGCCGCCGCCTTGCGTCCCGCCGCGAATGGCCGCCACCAGTGGTTCGCTGAAGCAACGGTTCATGGTGCGGATCAACATCCACGCGCGCATATACGACATGCCCAACTGCCGGGCGGCTTGGGTAATGGAGCCGGTCTTTTGCAGGGCTTCCAGCAAATCTGCTTTGCCCGGCCCGAAGGCGATAGTTGAACCGCTTAACATACGAAGACGCGGAT
>DATJXK010000160.1:0-5726 GCA_035500235.1 Pseudomonadales bacterium
CTTCGCAGATACGAACAAGCCGTTCCTGAGCATCACCAATGTAAAATCGGGTATGCTATGGAGCAACGCAAACTTCACGGTAATGGGCCGGGCAACGGATAACGTGGCTGTGGCTAGCGTTCAGTACTCCTTCAACAGCGCGGATTTCACACCGGCGTTGACGAATGGGAGTTCCTGGAGCGCGGGAGTAACATTGCTGCCCGGGACAAATACGTTTAACGTTTACGCTCTCGACACCAGCGGTAACGCTTCCGCCGTAAGCTCGGTGAAGATCGTTTATATCCTGAGTGGGATTTTAACGGTGCAGACGAATGGCCTTGGGAGCATCAGCCCCAATGACAATGGCGTCATGTTGCAAATCGGCAAAAACTACACGCTGACGGCCACCGGCCGGGATGGGTTCACCTTCACTAATTGGACCGGAAGCACCAACGGGACGTTTATCGTATTGACCAACAAACCCACGTTAAGCTTTACGATGGTTAGCAATCTGGTTTTAGTGGCCAACCTCATAGATACCACTAAGCCGTTCATTAGCGTTACCAACGTGAAAACGGGAATGCTTTGGAGTAACTCGGCATTCACTGTGCAGGGCCGCGCCACCGATAATGTGGCCGTCGCCAGTGTTAATTACTCCTTGAACGGATCGCCTTATACCACGGCCGGTCTCGGCGTTGGTTCCTGGAGTGCGGGAGTAACCCTGGTCGCTGGTACGAACACATTCTCCACGTATGCCGTGGATACCTCCGGAAACATCTCGGCCACCGATACGGTTAAGGTCGTCTATATCGTAAGCGGGATTTTGACGGTGCAGACCAATGGCGTGGGAAGCATCAGTCCCAATGACAACGGAGCCTGGTTGCAAATCGGCAAGAACTATATGCTGACGGCCACCGCCCGGGACGGGTTCACGTTCACTAATTGGACGGGAAGCACCAACGGGACGTTTATAGTGCTGACGAACAAGTCCACCACATTAAACTTTACGATGGTCAGCAATCTGGTTTTAGTGGCCAACTTTGTGGACACGACCAAACCATTCGTTTCCATCACCAATGTGACGTCAGGAAAACAGATGACGAACATGGCCTTTACGGTGATGGGTGTGGCGACGGATAACGTGGCGGTAGCCAGCGTTAACTATTCATTGGACGGAGACGCGTATACTACGACACCCCTCACCGGCAGATCCTGGAGCGCGGGCATTGAAATGACGCCGGGCACTAATAAATTCTCCGTTTACGCCGTCGATACCGCCGGGAATGTCTCTCCCACGAATACAATTATTATCGTTCGTGTGCCCACGGTAACGACCTTCCTGATCGCAACCAATCTGGGCATTACCCAGCCCTTTGCCCGGATCGCCTTCGACGGGACCAATTATTTGGCCGTTTTTGTGGGCACCAACGGTGTCCTGGGGCAATTTGTGTCCCAGACCGGAACCCTGATCGGCGGCCCTCTATCCCTCGGGCCCGGAATCAGCGAAGATGAGCCGTCGGTGGAGTTCGATGGAACGAATTATTTGGTGGTCTGGAAAGAACTCGACGATCAAACAGGAGGTGGCCCGGCCAAGGGTGTATTCGTTAGCCCTGCCGGGGAAGTAAGTGACCAAATCACTCTCAGCCAGTCCACTTCGCTATTTAATATCGGGACCGTGGCGTTTGGCGGTGGCGTTTATTTCCTGATGTGGAGCGATATCAGCACGAGTCCGACTTCTGTTTACGGCGCCATGATTGACCGTTCAGGAACGAATGTCTCCGGTGATTTCCTCATCAGTAGCGATGCCTCGTCCGATGAAACGGCGCAAAACTCCGCGGCATTTGACGGCACTAACTTCCTGGCCGTCTGGTATCCCGGAAATGCCAGCGACAACCTGAGCATTCAGGGCCAGCTGATTGATACCTCAGGTAACCTGGTCGGCAGTCCATTCGTGATTTATACCAATTCAGTGCCCACCGGGACGGCGCCACCCCAGGTGGTTTTTGACGGATCGAAATTCCTGGTGTTGTTCGACATTGGGATTAATTCCGCCAAATCCAGCGCGTACCATGTGATTGGCCGGTTTGTCACCACCTCGGGAGGGGTATTGACCAACCAGGTTAATCTAACTTCAGACGCCGGTCCGCAAATCGTCGGCAGCTCAGACTTCGACGGCTTTAATTATCTGATGGCCTGGAATCAGGGGCTGAATCTAAGTACCGTTACTTCGTCCAGTACGATTAATGGGCGTTTCTTTGATCCTAATGGAATGCCGGTATCCGTGGAATTCCCGATCTTTAAGACCAGCGGTACGCGAATTCCCACATGGTCGCCGGTTCTGTTCGATGGAACCAGGTTTGTCCTCGCTGCCGGTTTGGCGAAGGAAACCAGTGCTCTGACCTTTACCAATGGTGTTATTTACGGCGCCTTTGTGTCGCCGTAAGCACTTTTGGAACTGCACTTAATAGCCGCAGTCGCCTTTGAAGGTGGCTGCGGCTTCTTTAACGTTAATGTTAAGCCCTAAGTCATTGGCTATCAACGATGTTAAGGATGCTCTCCGTTTTGTTAAGGTTGGTGTTAAGCCTTAAGTGCCTGATAATCAACAATGTTAAGGATGTTAAGCCTTTCCCGCGCATATATCATTTTTCATACATGCAGGAAATCGGACTGAAGAAGCGATCAGCGCTTTGCCTCCTTATCCTTTCTAGGGTATTTTTAAGGCACGGTGGCGCCAGTAACACAACCAAAACCCGCCGAACGTGCTACAGCGCGTTATACGGGTGAAGTCGTCTATATCTATGCCTTTGACGTGGCTTATGATACGGCGCGCCAGCCCATTTCCTCATTGCTCGGCCAGCCGGTAGAGCAATTTTCCGTGGACGGCAGCAAACGCAGCCCCCGCCAGTTTTTCTTTTACAAACCGCAAATGATCCGGCTCCCGGCGGTGGAGCGGACCTGTTCATTCGGCACGTTCCGCATCGAGCGGGCCATCAAACTGCTCCCCGTTGGCGCCATCAGCATTACCATGCGGGTTCCGTTTGCAGTACAGCACGTGGAGGATTTGGTGGCATACCACGATTTGAAGTTTGGCGATTGCTCGCTTCATGAAGAAGCCCGCAAACTGGCGCAAGAGGTTGTCACCGAACTCAAAAGCCATCTCATTCGTCCGGTATCACAATTACCCGAAGAGGAAGCCTATACCGTTTTTTGCCTTACCTCACCGCCGATTGGCCGGGACGGCCTGCCTGTGAGCGCGGAATCCTGGTTTCAATCCCATCGCCGCGCCGTCGCCGCCTTGCTCACCCAGGAATCCGCTGGTGAACGCCTTTCCAAACAGGAGTCTGAGGAGTCCACTGGCCGCTACTTGAGCTATTACGATAACGACCTCGTCGTCATTGACTGGGACGCGGCTTTAATCGTGGATGAACCGCGCGACTTTGATGAAACGCTCTACATCATGGAGCTGGCGAACCTGCAGCTTGCTGAACTGGAAGCTTACGACCGCATTTTAGACAGCGCGCTCGAGCGTTCGTATCGCGACTTGTCCGGACGCGCCCTGCGTTCGCGCAGCGATACGCTGCGCCAGTTGCGGGAAATCCGGATTGACCTCGCGCGCTTCAATGATGAGCTTTCGAACATTACCAAATTTTTCGGCGATTGGCATCTGGCGCGCATTTACGAAAAACTGGCGAGCCGTTTTCACCTGGGAGAATGGCACCGGAACATTGACGGCAAGCTCGAAACCCTGGCTGAACTGTATCAGCTCTTCAAACAGGATTCGACCAATCGCTGGATGATGATCCTGGAAATCACCATTGTCCTACTGTTCATCATTGACCTCGTCATCCTTTTTGCCGGGCTGAAGCACTGAGAAAAGTTAAGCCAATAGTTTTCTTACCTGTTCCGCGCTATCCGTTGGTGGCTTGCACTCAGTTCCAAAGCAAACATACACCGTGGCTTCACCCTTGGCCGGCAACGTCCGCGAAAACTCCTCCACCGCGCCAGTGTTGCCCAGGATGATCTTATTCGGTTGATACACCGAGTGCGCCGCGCGGAGCAACTCGAGGAATTTGGCCGAACCTTTTTCGCCCGCGATGACCACCCGCGCCGGCTCCTGGAGTGAAAAATCCAGTGCCTGCAACAGAAATGGCACTGCCTGCGGAAAGTTTTCCAGCTTTTCCGCAAATAACTTAAACGTTTTTTCGGAGGCCCGCGTGTATTTTTTCTCACCCGTGATTGCGCCAAGTTTGAGCAGGGACAACACGGCCACTGAATTGCCGCTGGGCTCCGCGCCGTCGTAATCGTCCTTGAGGCGCAGAATTAGATCTTTCGATCCATCGCTTTGCCAAAAGCCGCCATTTTCTGCATCGAAGAACTTTCCGAGCATCGTATCAGCCAGCTCAATCGCAAAATCCAAGTGCCCCGGCTCCAGCGTGGCCTCGTAAAGTTCGATAACGCCGCCAAGCAGAAATGCGTAATCCTCAAGCAACTGGGTTTTGTCGCTTTCACCATCGCGCCAGCGATGGAATAGCGAAGGCTTTTTCCCCAATGCCCACAGCTTCTCACGAATGAACTTCAAATTCTTTTCAGCAGCGGCCTTGTACTTAGGCTCGTTCAAAACCACCGCTGCTTTTGCGAATGCTCCCAGCATCAATCCGTTCCATGACGCGAGGATTTTATCATCCAAATGTGGCCGGACGCGTTTGGCCCGTTCCTTGAGCATTTTTTCTTTTGCGGACGAGAGCAATTTCTCATCCGCTGGTTCCACCGGCTTGACGACGCTCAATACATTCAATCCCCGTAATGGTTTCGGATGGCTGTGGTCAATGAAATTACCGTCGGCAGTGATGCCAAAGAATTTTGCGGCTACGTTGAATTCCTCCGGTGAAAGCAACTTCGAAAGCTCCTCGCGTGTCCAGCAGTAGAATTTTCCTTCCTGGCCTTCGCTGTCTGCATCCTCGGCAGAATAAAATCCGCCTTCCGGATGCGTCATGTCCCGCAGCACATAATCAAGGATGTCCCGGACAACTGCGGCGAAGCTCTCCGTTTTTGAAATCAAATACGCGTCCAGGTAAAGTTGGGTTAATTGCGCGTTGTCATAGAGCATTTTCTCGAAATGCGGCACCAGCCATTCGGCATCAACTGAATAGCGGGCAAAACCTCCACCCAGTTGGTCATGAATGCCTCCGGCCGCCATCCGTTCGCAAGTATGCAAAACCATTTGCGTCGCTTCATTGTCGTGGAAGCGCTTGGTGCACCGTAACAAAAGCCCTGGCACACTGGGCTGGGGAAATTTCGGCGCGCCGCCGAAGCCCCCATGCCGTGGATCGTATGCCTGCTTGAAAAGTGCGGCGGCATTTTTCAAGGCAGACTCAGTCAGGCTTACCTCGCCGGCGGGCGATGTTTTCAATGCAGCTTCTAGGCGCGCATGGGTTTCTTTGGCAGAAGCGGCGATGTCATTCTTCCGCTTTTGCCAAAGCTCTGATACGTGCTTGAGTACCTGCAAAAAACCAGGCCGCCCGTGACGATTATCCGGGGGAAAATACGTCCCGCCATAGAACGGCTTCAAATCCGGCGTCAGAAACACACTCATGGGCCAGCCGCCGCTGCCGGTCGTCGCCTGCACAAAGGTCATGTAAATTTTGTCCACGTCCGGGCGCTCCTCGCGGTCCACTTTGACGCTCACGAAATGCTCATTCAAAAATTTCCCGATGCGCTCGTCTTCAAAACTTTCGCGCTCCATGACA
>DATJXK010000161.1:0-29893 GCA_035500235.1 Pseudomonadales bacterium
GTCGGCCTGGAGATGAGTTTTTTCTGGTTTAACCAGAACACGGAAACCAACTCAAAAACGGGAAAACCTTATGTTGACCCCAAAAAATTAAAGTGGTTTCGGAATACCAAATTCCGACAGGCCGTTTCCTATGCCATCAACCGGGAAGCTATCGCCCAATCCGTTTTTTCGGGGCGAGCCGTTCCGGCTTACGGGCCGGAAACATCCGGCGATCCGATGTGGCAAAACACAAATACTCCCACGTATCCATACAATCCGGGCAAAGCGCTTGAGTTGCTCAAAGAAATTGGCATCGAAAAGCGCAATGGCGACGACTTCCTGACAGATAGCAACGGAAATAAAATTGAATTCGTCTTTAATACGAATGTAGAAAATGAGTCGCGCAAAAAATCCGCCCTTCTCATAGTGGATGATTTGCAGAAGTTGGGAATGAAGGCCATTCTTCAGCCGATTGAATTTAATTCCCTCGTTACCAAAATCGATGATACCTACGATTACGATTGCATTTTAATGGGCCTGGCGCCCGGCAGCGCCACGGATCCGGGTAACGGCATGAATGTCTACAAATCCAGCGGATTTACTCATAATTGGTTTCCACAGCAAAAGACCCCCTCGACCCCCTGGGAAGCGCGGATTGACCAGCTAATGGATGCGCAAATGCAAACATTGGACTATAACGAGCGCAAAAAGTATTACGACGAAGTCCAGGAAATTATCGTTGAGCAACAGCCGATGATCTTCACGGTGACTCCCATGTACTACGCGGCAATTCATTCGGACGTTGGTAATGTACGACCTACGGTGATCGGGGGCTACCGTGCTACCTGGAACGTAGAAGAACTTTATTTAAAAAAATAGTGCATTGGCCAATCGCCCTAAATGAAAAACCAGGTCATCCAATTCGCGGGCGTTTTGCTGGCGGTCATCGCTCTTTCCGGTTGCGGCAAAAATACCCAAACTTCGCCGTCTAATAATTCGGCCGAAAATTCGGCCACGAATAATCCTCTGCCTGATCCTCCCGTGGTTGCCGATTGCCCGCCGGGTGTTCGCGGCGGGAAATTTGTCATTTGCGAACTGCGCGAACCGAAGACCTTCAATTACCTGATGTCCGATGAATTGTCCTCCCGTTACATCGCGCGGCTCATGTTCTGGGGATTGCTCTATTTCGACGCGCCGACGCAAACGGTAAAACCGGCCCTTGCGGAATCCTGGACCAATTCGCCCGACGGCAAGACCTGGACATTCAAGCTGCGGAAAAATTTGCACTGGAGCGACGGCCAGCCGATTACTGCCGATGACGTGGTCTTTACCTGGAACGATCTCATTTACAATCCGGCCATTCCTAATCCTGTGCGCGACCAGTTTATCCTCAACGGGAAAAAATTCATTGTCTCCAAAGTGGATGATCTGACGGTGCAGGTCGTCACACCGGAAGTGTATGCGCCGTTTTTGCAATCCTTCGGCGCGAATATTGTGGTATATCCGAAACATAACCTTGAGCAATACGCGAGTTCCAATTTCCCATCGGTCTACGGCGTTAATTGGGATCCAAAAGACATCGTTTGCGACGGCCCTTACTGCCTGAAGCAATATAAACAGGCTGAATACGCACTGCTCGAGCGCAATCCCTGGTTCTTTGAAGTGGACAGCAACGGCACGCGCCTGCCTTATTTTGACCAGGTAGTCTTCTCCGTGGTGCCGGACTACAACACGCAGGATCTGCGCTTTCTCGGCGGCGAGAGCGATGCGGACGATCTTATCTATCCTTCGCAGTACGACCAGTTCAAGGCCAAGTCCGCGGACGGCAAAATCAATTTCATTGACCCGGGCATTGGCCTGGTCACCACCTTTTTTTGGTTCAATCAAAATACCAACATCAATCCCCACACCGGCCAGCCTTATATGGACCCGGTAAAATTGAAATGGTTTCGCGACCAGAAATTCCGCCAGGCCATTTCTTATGCGATTGACCGGGATTCCATCCTAAAATCCGTCGAAGGCGGCCACGGTGTTCCGCAATATGGGGTGCTGACCTCCGGCTATCAAAACTGGTACAACGCTAACTCGAAGACCTATCCCTATGACCCGGACAAGGCGGTTGCACTATTAAAAGAAATTGGCATCGAAAAACGCAACGGCGACGATTTCCTGACCGATAGCAACGGCAACAAAATTGAGTTTGTCTTTAATATCAACATCGAGAATAACGAGCGCAATAAAATGGCCGTCCTGATTGTGTCGGAACTGCAAAAAATCGGTATCCACGTCATCTTACAGCCGATCGAGTTCAACACTATGATCACGAAGATCGACGATACCTTCGATTACGACTGCTGCATGCTGGGCAACTATTCCGATGGCGGCACGGATCCTTTTAACCTGATGGACATTCTCAAATCCGAGGCGTACCAGCATTACTGGTTCCCGCGCCAAAAGCATCCATCCACGCCCTGGGAAGCGCAGATGGATGACTTGATGGATGCGCAGATAAAAACGCTGGACCTTAGCGAGCGCGAAAAATATTTCAACCAGGTGCAGGATATCATGGCCGACCTGCAGCCGCTTATTTTTACCGTCACCCCGATCTATTACGCCGCCATCCGGCCGGATATTGGCAACGTGCGCGCCACGCCATTAAGTTTGTTTCAAGTGACCTGGAACGCTGAGCAGCTTTACTTCAAGAAATAATCACTCCGCCGGGAAGTGAAAGCAGGTGATTAAAAAGTCCAATGTCAGCCCGGTTACCATCCCCAGCGCGTAGCGCACGCCGGGAATGTTAATCGTAATGATGACGAAGATGAAACCGTAGCGGCATAGGTTCCAGTACGTTTCCCAGCTCATGCCGATGAAATTGCGCGCCACATGCGAACCATCCAGCGGCGGAACGGGGATCAGGTTGAAAAAACACAGCACCAGGCTCAATTGGGCCATTTGCATAAATACACCGACCGCAACGTCGCAATGAAAGGCAAAGGCAATTCTGGTGAACAGGACGAGGACCACGGCCAGAACTAAATTCATCGCCGGGCCTGCCAGCGCGATGAGACAGTCGTCGCGGACCGGATGGTTCAGGTTCATGGGATTGACCGGCACCGGCTTGGCCCAGCCAATCATGAAACGGCCGATACCAGCAGCACTGCCGCCAAAGGCAGGCAGGAAAATCATCAGCAAGGGGAAGAGCACTGTGCCGAGCGGGTCAATGTGCACAACCGGGTTGATGGACATGCGTCCCTCCAGCCGTGCCGTGTCATCGCCGCATTTGTGGGCCACCCACGCGTGTGCGAACTCGTGGAATGTTAGCAGCACGACCAGCCCCAAATAATAGAGCAACCCGTCAATGATTTGATTCGCATCCACGGGGAGAGTCTAACTTTTCACGTTCGGCGCGTCGAGGCGCGGTTTCTAGGGCTTGCGCCGGGCTCGGGAATGGTCTTAACATCCAAGCCTAACATTTAATCGTTTACTATTTATTCTTATGCCATTGCTTGAGGGAAAAACCGGAATTGTCTTTGGGGTCGCCAATAAACGCTCGATTGCCTGGGCCATTGCGCAGGCCTGGGCGCGCGAAGGCGCCAAACTCGCCTTCACCTACCAGGGCGAACGCCTCAAGGAAAACGTTGCCGAACTCGCCGGCACCTTCGGTGCGGACACGCTCATCCTGCCTTGCGATGTGACCAAAGACGACGAAATCGCCTCGGTGTTCAAAAGCGTCGGGGAAAAATTTGGCAAATTGAATTTGCTGCTGCATTCCGTCGCGTTCGCGCCCAAGGAAGCCCTCGAAGGCGAATTTGTGAATACCAGCCGCGAGGCGTTTCGTGTGGCGCATGACGTGAGCGCGTACTCACTTGTGGCGCTCGCCCGCGCCGCCGCGCCGCTGATGGCCGATGGTGGCAGCATGGTGGCCATGAGCTATTACGGCGCGGAAAAAGTCGTGCCGCATTACAACGTCATGGGCGTGGCCAAGGCCGCGCTGGAAGCCAGCACGCGCTACCTGGCCTACGATCTCGGCCCGAAAAAAATCCGCGTGAACTGCATCAGCGCCGGCCCGGTGAATACCCTCGCCGCGCGCGGCATCGCTGGTTTCATGGATATGCTCAAGCACTACGAGACCCGCGCGCCGCTCAAGCGTAATATCCTGCCGGACGAACTCGGTGCTACGGGCGTCTTCCTCGCCAGCGATGGCGCGGCGGCCATCACCGGCCAGACGCTCTATGTGGATAGCGGGTACCAGATCATGGGGATGTAATTGACTGTAGGAGACGACGTGAGGAGTCTCTGATGTGTTTGTCATAATAACAGAGAATCTTTGGGACTCGTTATCGGGTCTTCTGTGATAATCTGTGAATTTGTTTCAGACAATCAAGAAACCACCCTGGCGAACGATTGTGCCGGGTTGCATACTGCTGTTGGCGATCGTCGCTTTTTATCACTTGTGGACGCCAGGTTTGGACGTTCAGGACGGGCGAAATGATCGAAAGCGCAATGGGATCTGGATTGGGCACCAATGGTTTGCCGCAGATTCATGGTTTAAGGAAAATGGTAAAAGCAGTCAGATACATTCATATCGGGATCCGCAAGGAATTCAAAATCTGGCTGCTCTGCTAAAATCGAACCATATCACAGATGTTTTCCCTCATTTATGCCCCGTAGACGCATTTGGCAACCTACCTGAAAGCGATCCCCGGCAAATTGAAAGATTTTTGGATGCGTTTGAAGGGCTTCGGGTCATGCCATGGATTGGTGGGCCAGGACCAGTGCAAGCGCGGGTTGACGATGAAAAGTGGCGTTTAAAGTTTATCAGTTCTGTCACAAATCTAATTACGGAACATCCGCGTCTTGCGGGAATTCACATAAATATTGAACCCATGCCCAGTGGGGATAACGGCTTCCTACGCCTTGAGGAAGAATTACGGGCAGCACTTCCAAAGGGAAAAATAATTTCCATTGCCGCCTATCCACCACCTATTTTTTTTCAAAGGGACAATGATATTCACTGGACGGAAGATTATTTTCGCCAGGTTTCTGAGCGCTCGGATCAAATGGCTGTGATGATGTATGACACTGGCCTGCAAAAACCAAAGCTCTATCAATATTTGATGTCTCGATGGACCCGTGAGATTTTGGACTGGAGTGGAAATGCTGAAGTTTTATTGGGATTGCCTGCCTATGAAGATAAGGGAGTGGATTATCACAATCCCAATGTTGAAAATTTGGGGAATGCCCTCATGGGAATACACAGTGGTTTGGCTCATTCCTCTTCATTAAGTAATTATCAAGGTGTAGCCATTTATTCTGAATGGGAGATGAATGAAGAAAAATGGCAATATTTTGAAAATCATTTTTTGACGAAATAAAGCCCGTCCCCCTACTTCGGCCTGACCATCTCAAACCGGTCCATGGTCCGGCAATACCAGTGCGGCACGGCCATGCGGCCAATCACGTGATATTTCTCGTTGCGGATATGCTTCTTTTCCGCATCGAATAATTCCTCGCGCACATGCAGCCGTTTGATGAGGCCAATCACGATCCGGTTGCCCTCGATTTGCAACGTGCCCCATTCCATACACTCGATGCTGGCGGGCGCTTCCGCGATGCGCGGCGGCTTGACGATGGTGGATGGCGCGGTGGTCAGGCCCGCGTGCTTCAATTCATTTTCGCCATAAGGCAACGATGCGGCGCATTTATTCATGGCTTGGGCGATACCTTCGTCCACGAGATTCACCACAAATTCGTGCGTGGCGCGGATGTTGAGCGCAGTGTCCTTGGGTGTGCCGTTGTCGCGATCGCCCGGCGCAAAAGCGAGAATCGGCGGGTCGCCACCCATTAAGTTAAAAAAACTGAACGGCGCCGCGTTAATCTTTCCGTCCGGGCTCAGCGTGGTGACGAAAGCAATGGGCCGGGGCGTCACCAGGCTGGCCAACAGCCCATAGGCATGGTCGGCATATTCGTTTTCGAGGTCCAGGTCGACGCTCATAGGAATGCAATACGTCAGGCCAGTGCACCATTGGCTCGGATATTTTGCCCGCTAATCCAGCCGGACTCCGCGCTCGCCAAAAAGGTAATGACCTCGGCAATGTCCGTCGGACGTCCCAGCCGGCCAAACGCGGATTGTTTGGCAAAAAAATCAATCTGCTCCGGCGTCTTGCCCGTGAGGAACAATTCCGTCTCCACCGGCCCGGGCGAAACAGCATTCACCGTGATGCCGCGCGCGCCCAGTTCTTTGGAGAGCGAGCGCGTGAGTTGTTCCACTGCGCCCTTGGTCGCCACATACGCACCATAAGCCGGCAACAGTCGCGCCGTGGTGGAACTGGAGAGATTGATAATGCGACCGTGGTCTGCCAGGCGCTTGGCCGCTTCCCGGCAGGCGAAGAATGTGCCTTTGACGTTGATGGTAAAGATGCGGTCGAAATCCTCCTCCGTGGTTTCACTCACCGGCTTCGTGAACATGACGCCGGCGTTATTGACCAAAATATCCAGCTGGCCGAAATGTTTGATTGCTTCGTCGAACAACCGCGTGATGTCCGCTACCTTGCCGATATCGGCCTGGACGGCAACCGCCTTGCCATCGGCGGTTTTGATAGCGTCGACGGCCTTTTCTGCTTCGCCGGGGTTGCTCGAATAATTCACAATTACTGCTGCCCCGGCTTTGGCGAGTCGTTCCGCGATGGCGCGGCCAATCCCGCGAGACGCGCCGGTGACCAGCGCCACTTTTCCTTTTAATGTTTCGCTCATAAAATAATATTTTCCTTCGTGGTTTAATTCACTCCTTGAAGAGATGACCTTGTGAGAGTAATCCGGTTTGCGCCAGCGCGCAACCGGTTGGCCACACGAAAGTCCTCCTCGACTCTACTTTGCCCTGGCCCTTCTTTGCCACAGGCAAAATATCGCAATCAAACTTGTCGCCAAAGGCGGCACGGCGAGGCATGTCCAAGGCAGAAGAAAATCCCGCAGTTCGAAGCCGGCTGAGCCGTCCTGAAAAAGTCCCCAGAGGCAATAGACAGTCGCTGCAATTCCGGCGATGATGGCCGGTCCGGCCAAAACCAGGGTTCCTGGTATGCTGCCCTGCCACGCGGGAATGAGGGCGAGCAGGGCCAGCACCGACACCGCGAGCCCGCAGCCAAGCAATAGGATCATCAGGATTCCGCCATCAATGCTGTCGGCCAGGATAATGTGCATGGGTTAAGGCTGGTGCGCCTACTCTAAATCCGCCAAAGAAAATAGCCCAGCCAATTCAATGGCCGGGCTATGCGTATCTTAAAAAGATGTAATTAGCGATTAGTAACGGTCGCGACCGCCACCACCGTGTTCACGACGGCCACCGCCGCCGCCACCAAATCCACGACGACCACCACCGCCACCGCCGCCGGCCGGACGCTCTTCACGCGGACGGGCGACATTGACTGTGAGGGCGCGGCCACCCAAATCCTTGCCGTTCAAGCCGGCGATAGCGTTTTGTGCTTCTTCGGCAGTGGACATGGTCACAAAGCCGAAACCGCGGGGGCGGTTGGTCATGCGATCCATCATCAGGTTGGCTTCGGTGACAGTGCCGTATGCCGCAAAAGCATCCTGCAATTCGTTTTCAGTGGTTTGAAAGGAAAGATTTCCTACAAATAATTTGTTACTCATATTTTATGTTGTCCTGACTGACTCTAACTTTAGCGAGACTGTTTCCGGCAATCGGATTTCAAATCATCATTGAACGAATTCACCTGAGATTTACCATGCCCTGTAAGCAAGAACGATCTATCAGACGTCCGCATTATCGCAAGTCTCGGGCAAAATGCAACAGGAATTTGCATTGGGGGAGCCGGATGGTATCAAAGTCCTTGAACACCAACCATTTGCTGTGTTTCCACACACCACACTTTCAGGCGGAGGCAGCGGATAATATCCAGCGGATGAAGGGATGTTGTCCGGGCCTGGCGCAGTTCGGGAATAGCGCGGTAAACCTCGGGCAGCCGGTAGAACGGCACGCGATGGTTCAAATGATGGATATGATGATAGCCGATGTTGCCGGTGAACCACGCCATGATGCGGTTGGTTTTCAAAAAGCTGGAAGATTCCAGCGCTGCGCCTTCATAGGTCCAGCCCTGGTTGTCCTTGAGAATGACGCCGGGGAAATTGTGCTGGGCGTAAAAGAGGTATGAGCCGAGGGCGCACGATGTTAAAAACGGAATCAGCATCGTCAGCACCCACGCGAACCAGCCAAAGTAAACAATCAACAGGACGGCGATGCCCACATGCAGCAAAAGGGCGGGAACAGAATCCGCGTTCTTTCGCGGCGCATCGAAGAACGGCAGAATCACCATGCCGAAAAGAAACACTGAGACGTATCCGAACATGATGGTGAGCGGATGGCGCATGAACAAATAAAGGACGCGTTCGCGGGTGGGAGTCTGCCGGTATTGTTCGCGCGTCATGATGGGGAATGACCCGATGTTGGCGCTGCGCAATTTGCAGTTGTGGGTGTGATGATAATCATGCGACCGGCGCCAAACCGCGCTGGGACAAATAAAACAAATACCAAAAAGGCGCATGAATATTCCGGCCAGCTTGGATTTGGGCAAAATCGCGTGATGCTGCTGGTCGTGATAAATGACGAACAATCGCACCATCAACAGCCCGGTAAGGACACTGCAGATGATGCGAAGCGGTAGGGGCAGCGGCGGAAAAGTTCCCGCAACGGCTGCCGCCAAAAGAAATGCTGCCGAAACTATGTACCACCAGCTCTTCCAGGAAGAATCCCGGGCGTACGGTTTTGTTTTGGCATGCAGGGTTTGAGAAGGCGCCATGCTCAGAGATAGAATCGGCAATCGGGCGATGAAGGTCAATGAACTTCGAAAAAAATTATTAAAAATTTTTAAGGCGGCGGATGAACATTTTGTCATCAAATAGTGTCGGCCGCCGCCTCGGAGTCCCGCCTGGCGGCCCGGGCATAGGCACCATTTTGGACGTTGACGCTGCCGGATAATTCGCGTAGCAATCGGCATTCGATCTATATGAATAAATTTTTAAAGATTCATCGCGCGCATCCATGGGGCTGGATTTTTTTACTGTCACTTTTTGCCGCCGCTTGTGTTCCGCAAAATGTGCGGGCGGAAGTTCGTTTACCGCATGTCTTTGGCAGCCACATGGTGTTGCAGCGGGACAAACCCATTATTATTTGGGGTTGGGCCGCGCCGGGCGAGACCGTGACGGTGCAGTTGGGAACGGCCAGCCAAAGCACGCAGGCGAATGCACGTGGCGAATGGAAAATCACTCTTCCAGCCATGGATGCCGGCGGCCCGTATGTCCTAAAGATAAGTGGTTCCAATACAGTGGAATATGATGATGTGATGATTGGCGAAGTCTGGCTGTGTTCCGGCCAATCTAACATGGAATTTGGCATGGGCATGGTCAACAATTCCGCGGCGGAAATCGCCCAGGCAAATCACCCAAATATCCGCTTGCTCCTGGTTCAACGTGCCTGGGATGCACAGCCGCATCCGGATATGGACGGGACGTGGAAAATCTGCACGCCCCAATCGGTGACGGAAGGCGGCTGGAATGGTTTTTCCGCCGTGGCCTATTTTTTTGGGCGCGAACTGAACGAAAAATTAAATGTGCCGGTGGGCTTGATTGAAGCGGATTGGGGCGGCACGCGCATCGAATCGTGGACCCCTCCGGAGGGGTTTGCCGCCGTACCTGCCTTGCAAGACGAATATGCGCGAGTCGAAGCGGGCGATCCGGGCAGCGCAGCGCACCATGAACTTTTAGGGCGCACGCTCGACCAGTATGATGCCTGGCTCCAGCAGGCGCGGAGTGCGATGACGTCGAATACTGTGGTGCCGCCGGTGCCGAAGTATCCCGATGAATTGCAAGGGCCGCAGGATGTGCAGCAGGCCACGGCCCTTTACAACGGCATGATCCATCCGCTCGCTCCGTTTACGATGCGCGGGGCGATTTGGTACCAGGGAGAAGCAAATGAATCCGAGGGAATGAAATATTTCGAGCGCATGAAGGCGCTCATTGGCGGCTGGCGCGAGGTTTGGGGTGAAGGCGAATTTCCTTTCTATTTCGTGCAAATTGCTCCTTTCAATTACGGCGATAATCCGCAAAACCTCGCCCGGCTTTGGGAAGCCCAGGCGACTGCGGCCGATAAAATTCTCAACACCGGCATAGCCGTCGTCAATGACGTCGGCAACCTCAAGGACATTCATCCCAAAGACAAACAGGACGTGGGACATCGCCTGGCATTGCTGGCGTTGGCCCGGACGTATGGGCAGCAAGGTTTGGTGGATTCAGGGCCGACCTTCAAATCCCTGCAAATTGAAGGCGATACCATCCGCGTTAAGTTCGATAACACCGGCAGCGGGCTGGCCAGCCGTGACGGACAGCCGCTCAATGATTTTGAAATCATTGACGCGGACAATGGCGGCTTTGTCAAAGCTGATGCGCGAATTGATAATGATAGCGTAATTCTTTCGGCGCCGGGTGTGCCGCATCCCGTGGCGATGCGTTTTGCCTGGAGCGGCCTGGACGAGCCGAATCTGATGAACCACGAAGGATTACCCGCCGGCGCTTTCCAGGCTGGCACCATGCCGAATCGGGATTGGCTGAGCATGAACGTGCCCGGGGCCAAAGATTACCAGGTGGTTTACAGTTTGGATTTGACCAAGATGGGCGCTCCCATTTCGTATGAGGTCGATAATCATACCAAAATTAACCAGCCGTTTGACCGGGTCGCGTACTTTCTGGAATTACAGGACGCGAATGGAAATGACCAGGATATTTTCGTATCCATGGATGCGTTTACCGGTGATGCCGCCAAAATCGGCGTCCCATATTTCGGTTCCGGGGAATTTTTCCAACAGAACATTACTAATATGGACGTCTATTCCAACGTCAGGAACATCGTCACCGGCACAGGCTTATCGGGCGGTAACATCGAATTTTGGTCGAATAATTACGGGCCGGCCAACAGCGCCAATGTCCCCAACGCCTCGGGCGATGTATACGATTTTGGCGATCAGCCGTCGGATCCCGCGGATGGCTACGGCTCGATGCAGGTGCATAACCATGACGCCCGGCAAACGTTGTTTGCTATTAATCACTGGAGCCAGGGTTCGCACGCAGACGTGGGCATCGGCAACCAGCCCCAGGGCAACCCCGACTGGACCTTCGCCGGTAACGCCAATAATTACCCGGCTATGCGGTTGGTAATATTGGTGCGCTACAGCGCGAAATAGGCAACCGGTTGCCTAAAGAACAAATCATTGCGGCGATCGCAATAGCGCCACAAACGCGCCGTCCACGTTATCGGAGAACGGCAATAGTTCCCGTTCGCGTTCCATTTTGAAAGCCGGATGAGCCTTGAGAAACTCCCGGATCACAGCGGTATTCTCTTCAGGTTCAAGGCTGCATGTGCTGTAAACCAGCGTGCCGCCGGGCTTTAACATCGGCGCAGCCTGTGCCAGCAATTCCGATTGCGTCTTTTGCAGGCGCAGGATTTCCTCCGGCGAAACCCGCCAGCGCAAATCCACGCGCCGGCGCAGCACCCCGGTGTTTGAACAGGGAGCATCAATTAAGATCCGGTCGAACCTGGCTGTGCCCGCCAGGGCATGAACCGCAATCGTTTCCACGCACGTAAGGCCGAGCCGCTGGCAATTTTCCTGGATAAGTTTTAGGCGATCTTCTGCGACATCGCTGGCGACGATTTTTCCATCGTTAGTAATCTGTTGCGCGATGAACGTCGTTTTGCCGCCGGGCGCCGCGCAGAGGTCGAGGATAGTTTCCCCCGCCTTCGGCGACAGTTCCAGCGGCGCCAGCAGCGTGCTCGGGTCCTGGATATAGAACCAGCCGTTTTGAAAGCTCTCGAGCGACGCCAGCGGCGGATGAATTTTGAGTTCGAAAACAGTATTCTCCAAAGCGGCGAGAAAATTAAGGCGGGTGAATTCGTATTCCACACCTTCCGCGCGCCATTTTTCGAGCAGCTGGCCGGCATCGGTTTTCAACGTGTTCACCCGGGCGAAAATTCTTGGCGGCGTGTTGTTCCATTCCATTAGCTGCCGGGTGCGTTCGTCACCAAAACGTTGCCGCCATTTTTCAAACAGCCATTGCGGATACGAATAGCCAAGGGCCGGGTTGGAAACTTTCAAATCAGCCAGCATCTTTTTGGTGGCCTCAAATTCGCGGAGGTAGCCTCGCAGGATGGCATTGATAAAACCGGCCTTGGGCCCGAAGCCTTCGCGCTTGGCCAGTTCTACTGTTTCATGCACCGCGGCGTGTGGCGGAATGCGGTCGAGCCAGAAGATCTGGTAGAGACCCAGGCGCAGCAGGTTTTGGATGCCCGGGTTCTGTTGCCGGCTGTCCGTTTTTTTGGAGATCAGCCAATCGAGCGCGGCCTGTTGCCGGACGACGCCGTAAACCAGTTCCTGGCACAGGCTACGGTCGGGGCCGGATATGGTCGTTTTCGAAGGTTCCAAGGCCTTTTCCAGCAGAATTTCGGTAAATTCGCCACTGGGCTGCCGTGCCTGTAAAACACGCAGCGCGATTTGTCTTGGATTTTTGCCGCTCACCAACTTTAATGATGTCAGCCATCTTTTGGTGACGCGAGTGTAAAACTTATGAAACAGGAATTTGAAAAATTAGCAGCGGCGGGAAAAATCGAAGCTCGGCACATCCAGCTTCTTACGCTCTTGACCGAAAGCGGCTGCTGTTTTCACCGGAGTTGGGGCTTCGGCAAAATTAAAGCCGTGGACACCGTGTTTGCGCGCTTCACCATTGATTTCCCGAACAAACCCGGCCACACCATGGATTTGGCGTTCGCCGCGGAAAACCTCAAGCCGATTCCCAAGAACCATATTCTCGCCCGCAAGGTGAATGATATGGAAGCCGTGCGCCAAATGGCTGCACATCATTTGGAACTCATCCAGCTCGTGCTGAACAGCTACGGCGGCAAAGCTACCGTAGACCAGATCCACCAGGTGCTGGTGCCCGACGTCATCCAGGACGACTGGCGCAAATGGTGGGAAGTGGCCCGTCGCGAAATGAAAAAAGACGGGCACTACATCGTGCCGGTCAAGAAAACCGATCCCGTGATTTATCAGGCGCAGGAAACCTCGCCGGAAAATCGGTCTAAGGCGGATTTCCATGCGGCGAAAGGTTTGAAGGCACGTGTCGCCGTGGTGTCGGAGATTCTCAAGATCGTTCCCGACCTGGCGGACAAGGCGTCCGTGGCTAATGATATTATCGCCGCGCTGAACACCGACATCGTCTCGCATCAGCGCACGCAAACGGCGGTGGCGCTCGAAGCGATCTTCGCCCGCGACGAATTGCGCGAGGCCAGTGACTTGCCACCGGCGGGAGGTGAAGTGACTTCGGCGCAAATCTGGCTGCAGGAAGGCGTTAAATTTGGTCCCTTGATGGAAGCCATCCCGGCGGCGAAACATCATCGCGCGCTCGATTCATTCAAGCAGGCCAATCCCGAACAATGGCAGGACACCATTCGCGGGTCGTTGAACCTCGTTTCCGCCAAGCTGGCCAAGGAATTTGCCGCCCTGCTCGTGCGCGAAGGGAAACTGAATTTGCTCAAGGAAACGCTCGTCCGCCTTATCAGCCAGCACTCGGCCAGCAGCGAATTGCTGTTGTGGTTCGGCCGCGAACGCAATGAGGATTTTGTGGACATCCTGGGGCCGGAAGTCTTTCGCGCCATGCTGACCGCCATGGAACGCGATCAGTTTGCCGAAAAACGTTCCAACCGCCTGCGCGATTTCATTTTAGAAGACCAGGAACTCATCGGTGAATTGACCGCCAGCGCAGACATCGAAGTGATTAAAGATTTGACGCGCGCGCTGCAACTTTCGCCCGTGTTTGATGACATGGACAAACGATCACTCCTGGCGCGCCTCGTCAAAGCGCACCCGGCCGTGCAATCGCTGGTCAGCGGCGAACAGACGCGGCAGGATTCCACCCTGCAGGTTTCCTGGGAAAGCCTTGAACGCCGCCGCGTGGAATACGAAGATCTCGTCCAGAAAAAAATCCCGGCCAACTCCAAGGAAATTGCCATCGCGCGCAGCTATGGTGACTTGCGTGAGAACCACGAATACAAGGCTGCCAAGGAAATGCAGAAAGTTTTAATGCGCCGAAAGGAAGAGCTGGAAAATCAGCTCGCCCGCGCGCGTGGCGCGGATTTTTCCAACGCCAAGACCGATGCCGTTAATATCGGCACCGTGGTTGAAACCACGAATTTGCTTACGAACCAGCGGGAATCATTCACTATCCTCGGCGCCTGGGATTCAGACCCGGACAAAGGTATCATCAGTTATTTGTCGCCCGTCGGCGGAGCGTTGCTCAATCATAAAGCCTCGGACGAAGTGGAATTTGAATTGCACGGCGCTAAACACCGCCATCGCATCGAAAAAATTGACCAGTGGAAGATGCCCGTAGCCGCGCCAGACGTTCCCGCCTGACGCAGCCCGGGTGGTTATAAATTCTCCTCAATTACGGCTTGCCGCCAAAGCTGACGTAATCATCCACGTCCAGCATATCAAAGAATGTGAAGATATCTTCGCGCTTCGGCGCGGCCTTGGTTTGCATGCTGTTAAGATATTCCCGTGTTTCCGTGTCGCCCGGGGCGCGTAGTTCGGCAAAACTCGAAAACGCCGCGATCTCGATTGGCGAGCGATGAAACCGCGCGTTCTTTTCAATCCACTCCAGGATTTCACTGTCGCTCTTTCCCGCGGCCAGTTCTTTTTTCAGCGCTTCAGGATCAATGCCGACGTAATCTAAAAAGCGGTGGTCGAGCGGGCAGGCAAAATGATACTCGCCGTTTTTTCCGGCAATGGTTGCGCGGCCTTTATCCAGGCAGCGCGGTAAAATGGCATAACCGCCCAGGCGTACGCGGGGGCTGCGGGGTGGAAATTGGGTCAAATCGGGACTGCTTAGGTTCAATGGCATAACTGTTTTCCTTGGTAATTGGTTATTGATGTTACTATCGCCTCAATGGCAACTGATTAAATTGCATCGAAAATGCCGAATTGCAAGCGCTGCAAAAAATTTTTATTGTAATGGCGTGAAACATTCCGGAAAAGCCATGATGGCGGCGTTTAAGCTCATCGTCATCTCGTTGATAGCGGTGATTGCACTGCTGGTGGTCTCGTGGATCGCCGTCTTTGTCGGCTCGCATATCCTCGAATTCTATATCGCCCTTTTTGTCCTGTGGGGGCTCTTCGCCGCGTTTACCTTGTATTTCTTTCGCGACCCCGATGCCATGACGCCCACGGGCGCCAACCTCGTGGTCTCGCCGGCGCACGGCAAGGTGGATGTCATTGACACGGTCACGGAGAAAGATTTTATGGGCGGCGAATGCAAGCGCATTTCCATTTTTCTTTCGGTGATTGATATTCACGTGCAGAACGCGCCGCTGACCGGCCGGGTGGCTTTCTTCAAGCACACGCCCGGCCAGTACCTCAGCGCCACGCGCAGCGATTGCGCCGAGTGCAATGAAAACGTGTTCGTGGGCATTGATTCTTTTGAGCCGCGCGAAGAGAAGATCGCCCTGCGATTGATTGCCGGTTTGATCGCGCGCCGCATCGTGCCGTGGGTTTCGGAAAACGACCCCATCCAGCGCGGTGAAAGGATCGGCCTGATTCAATTCGGTTCGCGCGTGGAGATTTACCTGCCCATGCGCGCCCAAATTAAAATCGCGCTCGGCCAGCGGGTCGTGGGCGGTGAAACGGTGATGGCTTCTTTCGATTAAACCATTATGAGCGAACCGACTCCCAGGCCGCCGGACGATCCAGAAGAGAAGCTGAAGATATATTTTCTTCCGAACTTGCTCACGGCAGGGAATCTGTTTTGCGGTTTTGTGGCGTTGACGAAAATCGTGGACGCCGAACCCTACGATTTTAACCAAATCAAGCTCGCTCTTGCTTTCATCTTGCTCGCCTGCATTTTTGATTTGTTCGATGGCCGCGTCGCCCGCATGGGCGGCATTGAAAGCCCGTTCGGGCGCGAATTTGATTCGCTGGCCGATTTGATTTCTTTCGGCGTGGCCCCGGCGTTCCTGGTCCAGCGCGTCGTGCTGGCTGATGTTTTCGGCCAGTATCATCAAATCAGCTGGTTCATCGCCTCGATTTATTTGTTGTGCGGCGCGTTCCGTCTCGCGCGGTTCAATTGCCTGGCCGTCATGAATACCAAGGGCGGCGGCAAAGATTTTCTCGGCTTCCCCATTCCCTCAGCCGCCGGGTTGGTAGCCTCCCTGACCCTGCTCATTATGCATTTCAATGAAAATGAAAAGAGCCTGGGCAACTGGAATTATTTCATTGCCGGCGTCCTGGTTTTTCTTTCGGCCATGATGGTCAGCACCGTGCGCTATCCCAGTTTCAAATCGCTCGGCCTGCGTTCTACTAGCACGTTTGTCAAAGCCATCGGCACCGCCATTTTTATCGCCGCCGTGGTGATCTTCCGTGAGAAGATCCTTTATTATATCCTGCCGGCATTTTTCACGTTCTATTTAATTTATGGTTTTGTCCGGCCCAGCCTCTCGCGTGCGTGGCGCAGGGAAATTGAAGAGGAAGACGACGACCACGAGCCGAATTGATCTCAGAAACTGATGGCTGAACTACCGCCCATTCTATTGGCGATGCTGACGGGCCTGATCGCCGGCATGCTGCTTTCGATGCCCATCGGCCCGGTTAATCTCACGATCATTAACGAAGGAGCGCGAAAAGGATTTCTGTTTGCCGCACTCATCGGTCTGGGCGCGGCTTCGATGGAGGTTATTTATTGTGCCATTGCTTTTACCGGCTTTTCGTCGTTGTTCGGCAGCCGGATTGTCAAAGCTTCCATGGAAGTGTTTAGTTTCGCCTTCTTTCTATTTCTCGGGATTCGGTTCCTGACCATGAAAACCATCAAGGCCCAGACGACGATTGGCCTGGCCGCGGAAAAGCTCGGGGCCAGGCTGGATGAAAAATTCCATCCGCACTCAGCTTTCATGATTGGCTTCGTCCGCGTTTTTGGAAACTTCGGCGTGCTTCTGTTTTGGATCGGCTTGGCGGCTTATTTCATGTCGCACCCGGCTTTTTTTACAAACCAGGAATTCGTCGCCGACAGCCTGGCCGCCAAGGCTGCCTGCATCCTCGGGGTATGGCTGGGCGCGAACCTTGTTTTTTGCGCGCTGAGCTTTGGCGTTTCCCGCGGCAAAGGCCAGTTCAATGAAAGCACCCTGTTGCGGATGCAATTTATTTCGGGTATTTGCCTGCTGGCCATCGGTATTTTTGATGGGATTCACATTGCATGGCAATTGGCCAAACATAAAATTTAATTATAATATATGCTCAAAGCCGGAATCGTCGGACTGCCTAACGTTGGCAAATCCACTCTCTTCAATGCCCTGACCCGCACGCGCAAAGCGGAGGCAGCCAACTATCCTTTTTGCACGATCGACCCAAATGTCGGCGTCGTTACCGTGCCGGACCCGCGACTCGATCCGCTCTCCAAAATTGCCAAGACGCAGACCATTATTCCTGCTGTCATTGAGTTCGTGGACATCGCCGGCCTGGTCAAAGGCGCCTCGGCGGGCGAAGGCCTGGGTAACAAATTCCTTTCGCACATTCGTGAAGTAGACGCCATCGTCCAGGTCGTTCGTTGCTTTGAAGATGCGGACATCCATCATGTGACCGGCAGCGTTGACCCCGTGCGCGACATCGAGATTATCAACACCGAACTCGCCGTGGCCGATTTGGACAATGTCAAAAAGCGCCGCGAGAAACTTTCGAAAGACGTGAAGCGCGGCGACAAAATCGCCGTGGCCGAAAACGCCGTGCTCGTAAAATTTGAAACCGCGCTGGACGCCGGCAAGCTCGCATTGTCCGTTGAGCTGACCCCGGAAGAAAAAGTCATCGCCAAAAGCTTTTACCTGCTCACCGACAAGCCAACCATTTTCGCCTGTAACGTCAAAGAAAGTGAGCTGGCCGGCGCGGATAAAAATCCGTTCGTCCAAAAAGTTTCCGAGTACGTTAAGACCCACCTTGCGTGCGAGGCCGTGGTCATCAGCGCGCAAATCGAAAGCGATTTGAGTGATCTCTCTCCCGAAGAAGCGAAGCAGTTTCTGACGGAATTGGGTGTCAACGAATCCGGTGTGGGCGGCCTTATCCGGGCCACCTACCATTTGCTCGGCCTGCGGACCTATTTCACTGCCGGCGAGAAAGAAGTGCGTGCCTGGACGATTCACGTGGGCAACACCGCACCGCAGGCGGCGGGGGTGATTCACTCTGATTTCGAGCGCGGCTTTATCAAAGCCGAAACCGTTGCTTACGACGACCTCATGAAATGCGGTTCCGTGGCTGCGGCTCGTGAAAAAGGCCTCTACCGGATGGAAGGCAAAGAATACGTCGTTCAGGATGGCGACGTAATGCTCTTTAAGTTTAACGTCTAACTCACCCGATTTTATACCGTCTTACTTTTGAGTCCACTTCCTGCGCCCAGGCATCAATGCCGCCGCGCAGGCAGCGCACGTTTTGCAGGCCGTGCCCGATGAAATAAGCCGCCGCGTCGAGGCCGTTTTTTCCCTGGTGGTCCACGACCACGATGGGGTTCGTATTTGAACCGCTGGCCATCAAGTCACGCATCACGTCCTGGGAGAGCAACACCGAGCCATCAATGTGCACGGCCTCAAATTCCTCGCGCGAGCGGACATCCACGAGCTTCACGGAACGGTCTTGTTGCAGGAGACCAGCCAGGTCCTTCGGCGCAATCAGGATCTTCGCGTCCTGTTCGTGGCTGGATTGGATATGTGCCATCACTTCGGTGGCGTTCAGGTTGCCGTTGCGGGCACAGACCTGTGCCAGTGTTTCCTCCGGGCTGAAACCGCAACTACTGCAGCCGCCAATGTGATAGCGCCGGAACAAGGCGCGTTGCGCCCCGGGAAATTCTGCCAGGACATCGCGCATGGGCGATTGAGGATTTAGATTCATCGTCCCCTTAATATTCCCCGCAATCCGCGCGCCGCAAAGAATATTTTTTAGCGCCGACGGCGGATGAGCAACGCCAGCGAACCGGCGCCCAGGAGGTAGAGGGTGGAAGGTTCCGGGACGACCGGCGCATATTCGAAATTCGGCGCGATAATGGCCGAATCAGGCACGCTTTCAGTCACGCCGGGAAATTCGAAAACGCCGTTGTTGGCATAAGCTGCGGTCCCCAATTGGATATCCGGCGACATAATCGCATTTCCGTCCGCAGGCGTTATGTTGGGGCTGAGGGCCAGCGCCGAGAACGCGCCGGATGGCGAATAAGCCGCGAGATAATAGGTTTGCCCCGCCGTCAGATCCACGGGCGTGATGGATTCGTAGAGGCTCTGGTCTATCGCTACGGCTCCCGCCTTAATCGTGCTGGAGGCCAGCAGCGTGCCGCTTGCATTCCACAAACCCACTTCCAGGTTTGCCGGCAGGTTGTTAAAAATTCCCAACGCCGTCACCGAAATCTCCGTAGTCGGCTGAAACGTCCAGCCCACTGGACCATTGATGCTGGACATTACTGGCGTGTAGGCCGGGTTTGGAGTCACATTGTAACCCGGCATGGCTTCCATTTGTGCATGGGCCGCTGTCGTCGCCGCCAAAACCATCAGTCCCAAAACTGTTTTTGTGCCTTTCGTTTTAAGGACGCTGGTAATCATGGCGCCATCTTAATCCTCTCGAAAAAAAACGGCAATCAACGTTTAGGTAACATTTCATCATCGGCTATATTTCTGGCGGAGCGGTTTTGATTCTTATGGACGCCGAATGGCTGCCATCCTAGCATCGGTTTCCGCAGCGACATTTTAACCACAACAATTCATTCTATGTTTTATCCTTCCCTGGCCAGCTCCAATTTCGGCACCAATACTTATGCGATGACTGCGGCCACACAGGCCGAGAACGCCGCGCGCGACGCCCAAACCAAAACCGATCTCTTGCGACATGATATTGACCGCGTCCTGTTGATTACCGAAGCCATGTGGACCTTAATGAAGCAAGAGCACGGTTATACTGACGACACGCTCGTCCAATTAATCCAGGACCTTGAGCGCCAGAAAACAACTGCCCTGGGCATCAGTATCAAAGACCCGCCCGTCACCTGCCCCTCCTGCGGCCGGAACAATACCGCCACGCGTCCTTTTTGCATGTATTGCGGCAAGCCGCTCAAGATGAATCCGTTTGCCCGATAGTTACAGTTTTACTCCCGCATCTTTTGCCTGCCCTCGCAAATGCAATTTGCAACGCGCGATTTGCAAAATCATTTGTGTATGGCCATGGCCATGCTTCTTTCTTTCCGAAAGCGGCTCCTTTAACCGTTAACGCTCCATGGCATAGCGTATGCCAATAAGAACCGTAGAAAGGAACATGGATTATGAAAATAAATTATAAGCACATGTTGTCACTCGCGACGGCGGGAATTGTTTGTGGTATGGCGCTGCCCTGCGCCGCAGGGCCGACCGTTTATATCACCCCGCCCGGGCCTCCGGCCGTTATCATTACGACGCCCGCGCCGCCGCCAGTAACAACCGTGACCGTCGTACCGGATGATTACGTATGGGACGGCACCGAATACGTCGGTGTGGTCGGCGGCCAATACTATTATCTGGGACCAGACAGCACATGGGTCGTGATGGATCCAGTACGCCTGCACCGTTACCAGGTATACGTTCATGACCATCCGGACTGGCACAGTCACATGATTCACAATGTGAAATACCGGAACATGCCTCACGGCCATCCTGCGCCCGCGCCAATGCACGATCGCGACGGCCATTCCCAGCCGGATCGGGACTATGACCATCATGGTCCTCCTCAATAGCTGCTGAACGAAAAAGGACTGCTACACGGCGGTCGGCCCTCGGGAGCGGGGTTGGCCGCCTTTTTGCCGTTATTAAATTCAAGCTGCTCATGATTAATAACTTACGTAGCTCATTCGACTTGCTCTTTGGCTCTTATTTCCTCATTAAATTGGCGCGAAGTATGCTGTTTTTAAGGGGTTATGGACGATCGTACCAGCCGCCAAAAACACATCCTGATAGTGGATGACGAACCGCTTGTCACCGAGAGCATCTGGCTCCTGCTCGAAGGGGATGGCTATGTTATTGAGACAGCCAAAAACGGCTTCGAGGCGCTGGCCCTGTTTGAGCCGGACAAGTTCGACATGGTTTTCACAGACTATATCATGCCGGAGATGCGGGGCGATAAGCTGGCCGCCGCCATCAAACAACTCGCTCCCAAACAACCCGTCGTCATGATCACGGCTTTTCCCGAAAAGTTGCAATCTTCTGCCAATGCCCTGGGCGGCGTGGACTCGTTCATCTGCAAACCGTTTGATGCCCAGGTGCTGCGCACGGCGCTGGCACGGCACGCGCAGGCTTAAAGCGGGTTGGAAATGGGCGGAGGCAGGGATCGATAAATTCATTTCTCAGCTTGCAGTCTTGTTTTTTGCGGGCAAAAATGGCATAAGAGAAGCAAGTCTCTTATGAAAATGACCATAAAAACCGCAGTCGCATTCGTGGCCGTCACCATTGTCATGTGTGGCGTGGCCGCATTTTGCGATGACACCACCAATACTCTTAACGTCTGGGCTGTGCACCCGCAAAATCTAACGCCCACAGGCAAGGTCATGCCTACGACGACCTATTTCACGAACAACCAGCAGACGGTCACCTCCATCCAGCAATCGCGCATGCAGCAGCAGGGTGGTTGTCCCAAGGGCGCTATGCTCATACGCCCCGCCGGCCCGACCGTCCAGATACGGCCCAATCACGCCTTCCAGGAGCAAAATCCGCTCGTCTCGCAAGACCACCTCTGGCTTCCCCCTCCACAATCCCCGTAATGATGCGTGGCAGACACTGCTGTTTTTTCAAAGCCTGTCTTTGAGTTAAGCCGCATCCACAAAGAGGCTCGGGACAAATATATCATCAAATTGGCCGATGGCCGATGCCGGCAGCTCGTCTGCGTGCACCAGCCGGAGAGTCGTTTCCTTAAAGAAATCAACATGGTCGGGAGGCAGTGGTTTGGGCGAGAGCATAATATGACCCGCCCTGGCTGCCTGCACAAAGTGCCAGAAACAAAAGATAGATCGGGCATCTTCCGGGAAGGCCAGGCGCTGGTTCCTGGCATCGGCTTCCAGCATCAAGCATTCGAGATCCAGGACCCGCGGAATGGCGCGCACGGGAAGCTCCGCCACCATTTTAGCGAACAGTTCAAACAATCTATGGCTCATACGGCACCTCAACTCTCTCTCTTCGTTGTGCCTGTCCCCTTTGGCTTTCCTTCAAGCCACCATAAGCCTAGTACGCTATCCAGCTATTGTCAAGAGAATTGTGAGCCGCAGAAAGCGGAAGTAAGAGACTAAGATTCGTTCCGGGGCGAACGGCAATACAGGGCGCCGAGGCCGTGGGCAATCCACGCGCACAGGGCATAAGGAATGATCTTAAAGGAAGCCGAGAAAATGCAAAAAGCGCAACCGGTCTGGTGATACCAAAGCACATTGGTGGCGATCCACGCCAGCAGGAAGACATTGCCCGCGTCCTTGCTGCGCCACGATGAATCGAAATACGAGAGGAACAGGAAAGGCCATCCGGTAAACAGGAAAAATTTCACCATGACCACGCTGAATTCGCCGGGCGTCACCACCATGATCGGGCTGCTGTCGTTGACCCTCGCATCGCGCACGAAATAGCAGTAGTAGATGATGGTCAGCAGGGTGAACATGCCGAGGTACTCCACTGCCTTCTTTCGGGACACGGGGAGCTTCAACCGCACCGGGAACGTTTTCGGGGCTTCGCCGACGGCATGCAATTCTGTATTCATAACGATTTGGCCGGCGGGAACAGCCTGTTCAAGCCGTAATTGCCCATAATGGAGCAAGGCTAATGCCATTATTAGAAGACAGAAATTGGAAGATAACATCCAATCCGGCCAAAGTCCGTGCCTGCTACGAAAGTCTCTGTGATGCAAACGTACTATCGAACCGGCCCATGGCCGATTGCGGAAGTTCATCGGCCTGGATTAATCGCGCGATGGTTTCCTTGTAGAATTCAATATGGTCTGCGGGGAAGGGTTGCAGTTGTTCCATGGCTTCGCCGGTTTTAGCCGTTTGCACAAATCGCCGGAAACAAAGAATCGAGCAGGCGTCCTCGGGCGAGGCCAGGCGATGATGCTCGGCGTCATCTTCCAGCATGTGGCATTGGAGTTCCAGGGCTGTGGGGATTGCGCGCGCGGGAAGGTCGGCGACCATTCTCGAAAAAACATCAAACAAATCGTGGCTCATAAAAAGGTAAAGACAAAGCTATCGCACATGGCCCCCCCTTTTAAGGCCGCCCTTTTAAAAGCGCGACGATGTTGATAACCGCGTCGTTCAATGTCAATGAAATTACCAATCGCGGTGCGTTTGAACAATTAAGTAACAACGACAAAGAAAAAAGCCGGAGATGTTCCTTTGTTTCCTGATGATGATCATTTAATCTCCATCGTTCCCGCGCGACGCAAACTATTGCCGGGAAGGAAATCCAAATATGATGAAATTTTTAGCGATGTTGTTTCCAGCCGGTTTGTTGTGCCTGTTGCTCGTGGGAAACACCGGCTGTTCGTCATGGAGCAAGCCCACCTCAGCCAGTTTTGCCTCCGTGGAGATTACCAATTCCACACCGCAGGCCATCCGCTCTGCCACTATTGAAGTTTTTCAGGAAGCGGATTTCGGTGCGTTCCATGGTCCGGATGCCTATTCCTGGGTGTTTGAACGGGAAGCTACCAAGGGTGAAAGCCTGGCATACAACGGCCTCGTGGCCACGCATTACGGCCAAATTACTTTGAATCGGGTACGGACCAAACTCCTCGACCGCGGCAACGGCCGTTATCGCTTGAGCTGCCAGGCCTATATTGTGACCGATGCGACGTCTTTCACGGGCGGATACGAAAACCAGCTTACCAGTATGCGCAGTGGTCCGTATCAAAAGTTGCTGGACCAGGTGGCAGAACGGTTGAACAAACCGTCGTCCAAGTAAGAGACAGCGAGCTTCAGCCTCCACACGCTACCGCTGAATTGGCTGGCAAAGCCTCAGCCTGCGCGGGCCGGTTCCACCCGGCAGCGAAACGAAATACGAACACCCCCGCAATGGCGATGGACAGCCAGAACAGGCCGTTCCAGATCGCAATGTCGCTCCGAAGATACCACAAACTGTCTTCATCAGGATCGCCGTTTTCGTCAAAATCACCCGAGTAAGCGCCCACCGTGTCGGCACCGGGCTCGCCAAATATTTCGTACCAATGATACGGCTGATCATTGGAGTATTCCGTTTGGTTGGACCAGGCGATGTAAGTATGGTGGTCGTCCCAGGCGGTGAACCATCCTGAGGCCAGTCCAAATATCAATCCCATCAGTGGCAGCCGCCATGCCACCTTTTGCCAACGCGTACGCTGGAAGAATCGCATACGCGCCAGAAAGAAAATAAAAAGCAGCACGGGTCCGCCCAAAATCACGCCGCAGATCGCCCAGGCCATGAAGAATTCGGAAGGATAGAAGTCCACCCACCTGAAATATTGGAATGGCAGCGGAAACATGAACCGACCTTGCCTCACCGGACGACGAACCGCAACGGATTTTTCGGCGGATTGAAAAGAATCTTCCCGAACTATTTCGCCTGAATTTTCCGCTTCTTAAATTCGCCGAATTTTTCGCGCACTTCTTCCGGGCGCGAAATCATGATGCATTCCGTATCGCCGGCGCCGGCGGATTTGATGGTGGTGATGATGGGAATGCGCGCCGCCGGCGGCAGCTTATCCAGCAGAATGCGGCAGCCCACGCCGTCCGGGCCTTTTTCGACGGTCGAAGGCACCAGCGCCCCGCCCGGAATCAGCAGCAGGTCGAGAACGGTCCAGGTCTCAGCATCATAATGCAGCAGGAAAAAACCGGGCGCTTCATTGCGGCGCATGGCGCGGATGAGCCCGGTGTACGGGCCGTCAGTGAAGGAATGGCCAATGCGGGTTTTCTGGCCTTTGATCCGGAACAGCGACCCGCAACGGGGACAATCCAGGCCGCCCACGGCATCGTCCAGGGCCACAAGCAGGGGCGAGGTGCAGTTCGGGCAGTAAAGGTTATGGTCTCCCCATGCTTCCACGATCGCTCGGGCCCGCTGTGTACCAGTTTTGAAATCAGTGCCGGTCGTCCCGGGCATGGAAAGGTTCATCCGGCCAAAGTGTACAAAAACTACAACCGGATTCAATAACGGAGGAGGATACTGGAATCGCCTCAAGGCGTGGAGGAACGATAAAAGCGCACCGGATATTGCGCCGCGGCGGTATCTGTAATCTGCATCGCGCCGTTGGCCGGGGCCACATTGGTATAAATCGGTTGCCACATCGGCAGGGACAGGTTCGTCGAAGCAAAAATCCGGTTGGTCGTATACGGCGTGGTCAAAAGGTTAAACGTAAAAGTCCGGTTCGGATTATATTGCGGCCGGGAAATCAGGTTCAGCACATTGGCCTGCGCCACATAAGCCGAAACATTCGTGCCGGCGATCGTCAAAATCCCTGAGGCATACAAGCGGCCCGCAGTATCCGCATTGAGCGAAAGGACGGTGTTGTTTACCCCGGATCCTAAAGCCGACCATGCCGTGCCATTCCATTCAGCCACTGCTGAGGCAAAAACACCGCTCGCGTTGGTAAATGCGCCCCCGGCGTAGAGGTTGCCATCCACATCTGTGGCCAGTGAATAGACCGTATTATTCACTCCCGTGCCGACAGTGGACCACGTGCTGCCATTCCATTTGGCGACATAGTTCGCCGGACTGCCTCCGGCTGTCGTTAACTCGCCGCTGACATAGAGATTGGTTCCGGAAATGATCGCCATCGAATGGACCGCGAACGAACCGCCGGTCACGCCGGCACCCAGCGCGGACCAACTCGTTCCATTCCATTTCGCAATATTATTTACTGCCACTCCGCCGGCCGTCGTAAAACTGCCGCCGGCATAAAGGTTGCCCGCGCTGTCCAGCGCAAACGAAATCACACCATTTCCACCGGTCATGCCCGAGCCGAGGGCCGACCAATTCGTTCCGTTCCATTTTGCGATGTCATTGGCCGCCACCCCGCCTGCGGCTGTGAAATTACCGCCTGCGTAAAGGTTGCCTGCGCCGTCAGAAATCAGTGCCTCCACAAAGCTTCCTGTGATCCCGGTGCCCAAAGCAGACCAATTAGTCCCGTTCCATTTGGCAATATTGCTGGCTGCCACCGTGCCTGCCGTCGTAAAACCACCGCCCGCATAAAGATTTCCCGCGTTGTCCAGGGCCAGCACTTCCAGTTCATTAATCCCCCCAAAAATTCCCGCGCCCAGGCCCGACCAACCGGTCCCATTCCATCTCGCCACATTGCTAATCGTGATGCCGCCGATGGATGAAAACTCGCCGCCTGCATAAAGATTGCCTGTGGAATCAGAAGCCAGCGATACCACAAATGGCGAGGCGACGATTCCCGAGCCCAGGTTGGTCCAGATATTGCCATTCCATTTGGCGATATAGGCTCCGCCATTCGTATTGTATCCGGTAAAACCGCCGCCAACATAAACATTACCACCGGCATCCACGCCGATGTCATTCACTGCGCTGGCACTGATTCCCGGGCCGAGGGCAGACCAGCTCGAGCCGTTCCATTTGGCCACGTGCGCCGCCGGAGATCCGCCGGCGATGGTAAAAAAACCGCAGGCATAAAGATTGCCGCTGCCATCCAGGGCCAGGCCGTTGACTGTAGGCGTGGGGCCCGGCGCCATGCCTACGCCCAGCGGCAGCCACGTGCTCCCGTTCCATTCGGCTATATTGCTGACGGTAATGCCGCCTGCCGTTTTGAATGCTCCTCCTGCATAAACATTATTGTGCGAATCGATCACCAGCGCGCCGACGCCCACGTTCATGCCCGTGCTCAACCCCGACCAACTCGAACCGTTCCATTCTGCGATGTACGGTATTGGAGTGCTGTTAACGATGGTAAATGCTCCGCCCGCATAAAGGTTTCCGGAGCTATCCACGGCCAGCGCATTCACATTCGCGTTCATTCCGTTGCCCATGTTGGACCAGGAACTGCCATTCCATTTGGCGATGTTGGTGGCGCTAATGGCAGTGTTGGTGAAAAATCCGCCCACATAAACATTCCCCGAGCCATCGGCTGCCAGCGCGGAAGGAACTCCTCCCCTAACACCGTTGCCCAGGGCAGACCATGCGGTGCCGTTCCATTTGGCGATGTTTGTAATCCCAGCCGCGCCGTTGGTGAAAGCGCCCGCGGCATATAGATTGCCCAAACCATCCACAGCCAGCGCCCTCACGTTCGAGAGCCCGGAACCTACCGGCGACCACGAAGTCCCGTTCCATGCCACCACGCCCGATGCCGCCAGCGGCCCAATGGCGGTAAAAAATCCCCCTACATAAAAGTTGCCCGAATATTTGTCCTGGACCATGCAATTCACACTGCCATTAGCACCCCCGAGCGAACCCAGGCTCACCCAGTTGGCATCGCTAAAAGCGGAAACGTTGAACCTGGCCAGCGCCAGGCAAATCAACAGGACAAATAATTTTGAGGTGCGAATTTTCATAAGCTACGTGGCCTGTGCAAGATAGATATATCAGGTTGGTAAAACCGCTTCGTGATTGCCCAATTCTAACCATAAAAGGCAATAATTGTCAATTAAATCCATGGGCCGGTAGTCACCTAATTTGAAATCGTTCATGTCAAGGAATCGTCGAAATTGTATTGCCTTTGCTTTTTTACCAAACGGCGCATCTGTCGCAACCCCTCCGCTTTTCCGTAAATAATGCCATAGGCTTGTTCAAACGCGTTCTTAAAATCTGCATCCTTTCGACATAATTGAAAAACCACGTCGGATTCAACTTTCTTTCGTTTAGGCAATGGAACGCTACTCAAAAGTTCCTCCATTTGTTCCTCAAATTGCTCCTTGGTCATTTCCCTCTCGCTTTCTTGATTTGATACGACACGCCAACCTTAACTGCGCTTTTGGCATCGGTCACAGGTGGCAATTCCAGAATGGTGATAAACTCCTCCGGCTCGCCATACGTCCAACCGTAGCACCGTTTGGCCTTGGGATGGCCTGTCAGGTCAAATACCTCAACGTCACCCTGCCAGAGCGTCTTTCCCTCAAAGACTTCATGCACAGGCACAGAGCCGACGTGTTTGGCGTCGGCCTTGTGCAAATGAAATATGACCTGTTGTAACCGCTCTATGTATTGTTTATTCGCCACAACGTTTAACCAGTTCTTCGACCGTCCATGCACTGCTTTCGATGCCTGCCGCTTGCGCTGGTGTCATGCGGATGGCCTTGTGTGTTTTGCAGAAATTGTAATACGCGAAATTGAGCGCAACCGCAGCTTCAAAGTTTTCAAACTTCTTGCTGAAAGCATTGGTCAGGCGTGTCAGGCGGCGGCAATGCATCCGAAGCGTATGGTTCTGCTTCTCGACATGGCTTGTCGTAATCCGGCGAACATCCGGCATACCCGTAATGACCGTCCGTTCAGTCTTGACCACTTCAGCGGGGCTATACCGAACGGAGGCGGGTTGAGCCGCGTTACCAAGATGCGTGACGGAGTAGGTTTTTACGAGTTGTCCGTAATCCACTTCATTGCCAAAACCACGCTCAACGGCTTCAGGATAGGCTTGCAGGGCATCACTGGAAAGTTGGACACGGCGGGAAAGACGGCCTGCCAAATCTTCCATGAACGCTCTGGCATGGTACGCATCGCGTTTGCCGACAACGTAAGACGGAATCAGCTTGGTTTCGGCATCCAGCGCGATGAACGTCCAGACATCGCCGTAATTGCCAGTGCGAGCGGCATTGTTACGCTTTGCGCCGATGAAACCCCAAATTTCGTCAACTTCGACTTGAGCGCATTTCAGCCCGCGCATCTTCTCATCCATGATGCGCTTGCAAGCCTGACCAATTCGCACCGCAAGGCGCATAATGGTGTCAGGGTGGATACCCGTAATCCGTGCAACCGAGGCCATGCTCGCACCTTCTGCCAGCATCGAAACCACGGTCACTTTCTTCTCGGTTTTAAGTATGTTTGCCATATCAATTATCTTGTTGACATTAATGTATACAAAAACTACATTCAGGTCAACATATTTGTATACAATAATTATGAAAAAAAGAATCGGCAGGCCAAAGGTTGGCATACAAAATGCCAAAGGCGAAGTGTTCTCGGTAAGGGTTACACCGCCAGAAGCTAAGGAGATTAACGCTGCAATACGCCGTTCCGGCACAGGCAAGCCGGACTGGTTACGGAAAGCCTTGCTATTGGTTGCTGCAATGGATAAACCGTCATCATAAATCAGTGGTGGATGCGGCCAGTTTCGGACTGGTAATCTGCGATTGTAAGGAACGCCAGGTTTACCAATTAGCCTACGCACCCAACGGTTGAACATTGCATATATCCTAAGAATGTCAAATGAGCGATGGTGAATCATATCATGCCAGCGATTGTGAAAGCGCAGAACAGGCAGATAGCACCCAAAATAATCCCACCGACGAATCCGCACAAAAAAAGACAGAACCCAATATTTCTAGCGGTAGCAGTGCCTCCACGTCTAGTCTTGCGCCAGCCGCGAGCAACGAGCAAGAGGCACGCGAAAAAAGGAAGGAAGGGCGCGAAGAGATAACACTTAAACTGGAGATTGCTGGTTTTTTTATCGGCATTATTGTTGGCGGTATATTTTTGTTCCAAAGTTGCGAAATGTGGAAGGCTACGAATGCCGCCACTGACCAATTGGCTGAAATGCAGCGGTCGAGAGAGGAAGATGAAAGAGCGTGGGTAGGAATTTCTAGTATTAAGCCAATTTTTGAAGAGGGAAGCATAACAGGTTTTCAAATGAATTATAAAAATACCGGCAAA